>CAZKAQ010000019.1:36817-47648 GCA_964550655.1 uncultured Granulosicoccaceae bacterium | reverse complement strand
TGCGACACTGACACTGGAAGGCACGGTAGATGTTGGAGAAGGTGGTAACACCATTCTCAACACCACAACGGCTGCCAGCGGCGATCAGCCTGATCCGAATACATTCGGTGATGATCTGGATGAATCAGTGGCTGTTGATGATAACGCAAATCTGGTAACTGTTAAGACGCTGGCGAGTGGCGATAGCACGCCGCTTGAAGGCGACACAGTAACATTCCAGATTGAAGTGGATAACAACGGAAGCGCGCAGGCGACAAATGTATCACTGACAGATCTGCTACCGGCAGGTTTAACAGCCACTGCGAACAACGGTGTGGCCAGTCAGGGTAGCTATGATGCAGCAACTGGTGTGTGGACAATAGGTACGATTGCCAATGGCAGCAGCGCCACGTTGACACTGGAAGGTACAGTAAATGTTGGAGAGGGTGGTAACACCATTGCCAACATCACAACAGCTGCCAGTGGCGATCAGCCTGATCCAAATACACTCGGTGATGATCTGAACGAATCAGTTCAGGTTGTAAACAATCCACCGCAGTTGGTTATCAGTCCTCCGGTTCCAGGTGAGCTACCGGTAGCTGCTGCTAATGAAGACGGTATTATTGTACCGGCTGTTGATGGAGAACCACTGACAATCGATCTGGATGACCATCTGATCGATCCCGAAGGCGGTGAGCTAACCATTGTCTTTGACTCTCTGCCACCGGGTGCGTCTTTTAATTCGGCAACTAATGAACTTACATTTATCCCGACGATTGACAACAATGGAGACACTGTCCTGCCAGTTACTGTGACTGACGCTGGTGGACTGGAAATAACGCCTACCATCACAATACAGCCAGTTAATCCGGCTCCTGTTGCGAGTCCGGAAACAATCACGACTGATCAGGACACACCGGTTGTGGTGGACTTGTTAGCTAATGATAGTGATCCCGATAACGATGCAATCTTTTTGCAGGGTGACCCGGTGTTGCTCGATCCATCAAGCGGTAGTCTGGATCTGATTGGTGGTGAATGGGTATTTACACCGGCAGCTGACTTTGTTGGTGAGGCGTTAATCAATTATACGCTCGAGGATGCTGATGGACAGACTGCGACATCAACTCACACAGTTGTAGTGGCCGGTGTTATTTTTGTGAGTGACCCTGATCCGGTTACTGTAGATGCACCGCCGGGCAGGGACATAGAAAGAAATGAGTTTAAGCGCAATTTCTATCAATCTCCGTTTGAAATTGATCTCATCATATTGACGGCGGTAGAAAACCTGGCAGCGCTTAATGACACAGGTGAACGGTTTGCAGACGATTCGCAAACCAGACCATTGGCTGAGGCGATAGAAGGCTCTACCGGATACTCATCAGGTAAGGGATATCGGGGCACCATCAGTGTTGATCCAACAGATGAGTGTGGACGGTTCTTTATCGACACCATTGTTAACGATGAGATGCTGTCCGTCATAGCTCGCAGTACGATTGATCCTGCAAGATCCAGCGGTGTGACTGCGTTTAGCGCAACACTTGCTAACGGTGAACCATTGCCGCAGTGGGTATCAATTATGGCTGATGGTGAATACGTGATTGATCGAAGCGTCGACAGGGAATTTGTCACTCTGGAACTTACGGCACATCGTGCGAATGCAGCAGACCTGGTAAGGGTGGTTGAAATCGACACATTGACCGGAGAGATCAGAGAAATAGGTAGTTCTTCTGGCATGGATGCAGGTTCCTCTGAACAACAGTCGCCTGATTCAATATCTGTTGAAACGGCTGAAGAAAATTCCGGCCAATAGTTTATTGGCCTTAACAAAATATCGAAACACTCTAAATCATTTGTTTGAGAACCTGGAAGAAAAACGGGTTCTACTGTACGCCATAGGAATTAAATTGATGAAAAAATATATCGGGCTTGTATTTGCGGGAGCACTAGTTAGTGGCTGTACGGTCACTCCTAATCCCTTAACGCTGGATCAACTGTCAAATAAAAGCAGTGCCTTGTTGCAGGAATATACTGCTGATCAAGAGGCAGTTTCGCAACCGATCAGTCTCTATGAAGCAATGGCTCGAGCTTTAAAGTACAACCTTGACTACAAAGTTGAGGTTTATGAAGAAGCATTGCGAAGTAGTGAAAGCAGCCTTGCGAATCTTGATATGCTGCCTGATCTGGTGGCAAGTGCAGGCTTCTCTGACCGTGATAACTTCAGTGGATCACGCTCCAGTGAGTTGTTGGGCAGCAACACAGTAGGTGAACAATCGCTGGTGCCGTCAACATCATCAGACAGAGATCTGGTTACCAGTGATCTTGAGCTCAGTTGGGATGTGCTCGATTTTGGTTTGTCATACGTGAGAGCAAAACAGCGAGCCGATGCAGTACTGATTGCCAATGAGAGAAAGCGAAAGGTTGCCGGTCGTATCATTGAAGAAGTAAGAACTACTTACTGGAGAGCGGTAAGTGCAGAACGTCTTGTTACTAAATTGTCTAACCTTGAAAGCGATATAGCTGAGGCGCTAACTGCATCTGATGAATCGTTTCGGCAGAAAAAAACATCACCTTTGTCTGCTCTGACCTACAAGCGTGAACTACTGGATATTCAGCGTGAAATCCAGACCATGAACAATGAACTGTTTGTCGCAAAACGCCAGTTGGCCGCATTGATGAATATCAGTCCATCGACACCATTCACACTGATAGTGCCGGCACGAGATGCGAATGTGAAGGCTCTGGGTATTAATCCTGAAAAAATGGTTAGTGTCGCCCTGGTGAACCGACCAGAGATTCGCGAGATCAGCTATGAGCAACGTATCAGTGAAAAAGAAGCCACCAGCGCGCTGCTACAGTTATTTCCAAATCTGAGATTGTTTGGTGGGTTTAACTACAACAGTAACGATTTTCTGTTTAATAACGATTGGGCATCCTGGGGCGCTCAGGCCAGTTGGAATGCATTTGATTTGTTCCGCTATAGTGGCATCAAACGTAGCAATGAAATAGAAAAAGAGCTTCTGAGACAGAGATCGCTGGCATTAACAATGGCGGTAGTGACTCAGGTGCATGTCAGTGCCAGCAGATATGAAATTGCCAGACAGAGACTCGTGACAATGCGAGACTACTTTGATGTATCACTGAGCATTATGGATCAGATTGATTCTGGTTACAAAACTCGAAATGTCAGTCATCAGAATTTTGTCAGAGAGAAAATGAACACTATTGTTGCAGAAGCGCAGTACGATATTGCCCAGGCAGATCTTCAAAATGCTTACGCAAATGTCTATACATCAGTGGGTCAGGATACTTTCGGGAATATAAATACGTCAACTTCGAGCGTTGAGGAATTGGCAGGACATCTGCAAACACACTGGGAAAAGCTGAGCAGCCAGTTTCTTGCACAAAACTAGCGGACGCTCGTTAATCTCAAAGTGGCGGATTATTGACATGATCACAACGAACGTGTTTTACACAAACACTTTTCTTCTTCGAAAAGGGTTTGCGGTTCTAAGCGCAGTATTACTGACAATGAATTCTGCCAATGCAGAATCTCCGGAGCCGGTTCGCGGTGTAGTCAAGTCAGTGCAGGAAGCTGTCCTGAGTGTAGATCTGAATGCAAGGGTAGTTGAAACACCGGTTATGGCTGGTGAGTCATTCTCGAAGAATGACATGCTCATGAAATTCGATTGCGAAATACAGCGTGCCGAGGCAAGAGCGGCTGAGGCCGCGTATTCAGCTTCTAAATCTGCGCATAGTAATAATGTTGAGTTGCAGCAATATGGTGCGGTCGGAGAGTTCGACGTAAAAGTGTCTAAGGCTGAAATGCAAAGAGCACTGGCTCAGTCTGAAGCTATAACGGCTCGCACCAGGGACTGTGAAATTTTTGCACCTTTTGACGGTAAGGTGTCTGAGCTGGCAATCAATGCGTTTGAGACACCGGGGCCGAATCAACCGCTTCTGAAAATTGTCAGCAGTGACAACTACGAGCTACAGCTTATTGTGCCATCTTCATGGCTTGCCTGGATAAGCCCGGGTGGTACATTTGAATTTATTGTTGATGAAACCGGTGCGCGGCATGAAGCAGTTGTAAACAGGCTTGGTGCTGAAGTCGATGCAGTCAGTAGAACGGTTGCGGTAATAGCCGGCTTTACAAGTTTCCCTGCCCCCGTACTGCCGGGCATGAGCGGTACAGCTCACTTCCAACGACCAGCAAATTAGCCAGGCCAGGTCCTGCTAACCGGGTCAATCGCTCCGGCTATTGCAACTGGCTCACTGTTGCCTGAATACAGATTCGGGTCTTCAAACATAACTGGAATTCACTATGTCAGATGTATCGGCAGAAAGCCCTGCTAAAAGTGTCAAGGTAAAGCCTGGTATGCAGCGGGAGCGTCCATCAAAAAAAGCGCAGAGAAATTTTGCTGCCGAACTGCTGGCTTTTGAAGGCGAGGTTCGGTCTATTCAAGACGAGCGTGAACTGAATTATCATCTGTGTAATGTGTCCAGACGAGTTATCTCGTTTCAACAATGCTTTTACGGCAAAGTCTCAAAAGACGGAAGTTTTAAGTTGCTTAATTCATCCAGTGTCAGCGTTGTTGATCGCAATGCACTGTTCAGCCGCTGGATAGAAAAGATTGTTGGTCGCCTCATAAGTGACGTCAATGTAAGGCAGGCGAGTTTCTCACTGCCAATGTATTGTGACGAAACTGATGAAGAGAAAGATACCTATCCCTTTGTGGAGTTTCTCTGGACACCGCAGGTTCAAAATGATCAGATAGTCAGCGGAACACTGATGACACGCGAAACCCCGTGGGGTGAACCTGACTGTGCATTGGTAACGAGATTGTCCGAGTTATATTTTCATGCCAAAGCAGCGATCAAAGGCCAAAAATCACTTGCTCCCTCAAGGCTGGCTTTTAAGCCGGTTTTGTTAAGCGCCTGCGCTCTTACAGTTTTGCTTGGTTTTCTCCCTGTGTCTATTACAGCATTGGCTCCGGTGGAAGTTGTGCCAAAGCAACCGTTTGTGCTGGCTGCACCATTTGACGGCGTGGTCAAAGAAATAACAACCTCACAGGGTAAAGAACTTAATCCGGGTGATACCGTTGTCATATTCGATGATGTTCATCTATTGAACGAAAAAAAGCTGGCAGATCAGAGAACGGCAATAGCCGATGCACGATATCAACGCGCCTCACAGGGTGCCATTGCGGATTATCAGATCAAGCGTGAAATTGAAGTGGCCAAAGCAGAGTATGAACTTGCACTTGCAGAAAGTGAGTACGCAGGTGAGCTACTTGCGCAGGCGCGGCTTACATCTCCGGTACCCGGTATTGCAATTTACTCAGATAAAAGTGACTGGGAGGGAAAACCTGTCGCAGCAGGCGAGGCTATAGTTGCGGTAGCTGATCCTGCGAATGTCGAGATGGAGATTAATCTGCCGGTAAAAGACAGTCTTGTTCTGTCGGAAGGCGCTCGTGTAAAAATATTTCTCGATTCTGACCCTTTAAATCCACTCGATGCAACAATGACTAAAGCGAGTTATCGTGCGCAGCCTGATAAGCGGGATATTCTGTCCTACACATTAACGGCTGAACTGTCAGACCCGGATACTGAATTGCCGAGAATAGGCGTGCAGGGTACAGCGCAGGTGTATAGCGACAAGGCCTCTCTTGCCTATGTGTTGTTTCGCAGACCGATCACCGCATTCAGGCAGTACACTGGCTGGTAGCCGGTAAAACAAGCAATGGCTGAGTTAAAACACGAGAGCGTCTTACCGGAACTTCGCTCCGATCTGAAAGTAAAGCCCGGCATTCGTGAGCTTGATGGCTCAAAGACCTGGACAATATTTGATCCACTGCGTCACCTATATTTTCAGATAGACTACAAAAGCCTACAGATACTTAAAATTTGGGGTAAGTGCTCTGCCGGTGAAATAACCGAGCAGTTGCATGAGCTATCAGTCACTCTTGATGATATAGAAACATTGCTGCGTTTTCTCTGGCAAAACTCTCTGACAGTGATGCCGCCGAGTAATGATATCGACTTTTTATTAAACAACAGTAAAGCTAAAACCGCCAAGCCTGTAAAAAGATTATTGCACGGGTACCTGTTTGTTCGTCTGCCTCTGGTACGTCCGAACCGTTTTCTACAAAAAACCGAGCCACTGACAAGGATATTTTTTACTAAAAGCTGGTGGGTTTTTATTCTGATTTGTACCCTGGCAGGATTATTCCTGACATCGCGCCAGTGGGATCAGTTTACGCATACATTCTCGCACTTTTTCTCTCTGCAGGGTCTGTTCTATTATGCACTGGCGCTTTCTTTTGTTAAGTGTCTGCATGAACTTGGTCATGGCTATGCCGCCACCCGTTACGGTTGCAGAATAGGTACCATGGGAATAGCGCTCATTGTGTTGTTTCCGGTGCTGTTTACTGACACCACTGATAGCTGGAAGCTCGACAGTCGAAGAAAACGATTAATCATAAGTGGTGCGGGTGTGGCGGTTGAGATTTCTCTGGCGGCCATTGCGACTTTGCTATGGGCTTTTCTCGAAGATGGCCCATTGCGTAGTACAGCGTTTTTTATCGCAACCACCAGCTGGATAATGAGCGTGCTCATCAACCTCAACCCGTTAATGCGCTTTGATGCCTATCATTTCCTGTCGGATGCGCTGGGAGTTCAGAATCTTCAATCCCGTTCTTTTGCACTTGGACGCTGGAGTATGAGGGAGAAGTTTTTCGGACTCGGAGAACCTGCTCCTGAGGCCATGGCAGATCAAATGCGCAGAGGCCTGACTGTGTTTGCCTGGTGTACCTGGGTTTATCGATTTTTCCTGTTTTTAGGCATAGCGTTTCTTATTTATAACTTTTTACACAAACCGTTCGGATTGATTCTGGCCGGTATTGAAATTCTGTTTTTTATAGCGATACCAATTATGAATGAACTTAAACAGTGGTGGCTTCGCAAAACTGAAATAGTGACAAGTTTTTCAAGCTGGATTTCTGCATCAGTTGTAGCAGCTTTGATGCTGGCGTTTTTGATTCCCTGGCAGGGGACTATCAGGATACCGGCAGTTATCGAGGCGTCAGAGCAGTGGCCGTTTTATGCGCCCGGCGTAGGCAAGGTAGCACAGTTACATGTGCAGCCCGGTGAGTCGGTGAAGCGTGGTGATCTTCTCGTCAGCCTTGAGTCTGCTGAACTCGAAGGCCAGATTATTGCGGCGCATCGTCGTATAGATCTTGTCAATGCATTGCTTAACCGGATTGCCGCAGACGCCAGTGACAGAGAGCAGAAGACTGTTCTGGATACCGAACTTAAGCAATGGCATGAAGAGTTGTCCGGCCTGCAGAAAGAAAAGGATCAGTTGCAGGTAAAAGCACAGTTCGATGGCGTAGTGGCAGAACTCGATTCCCAATTACATCAGGGCAGGTGGGTAGGCGAGAATACCAGGCTGGGTACGTTGGTATCGCAATCCGGAAGCAGAATCCGTGGCTATGTGACAGCCGCTGACTTGAGCAGAATCGATGCAGGTACAGAGGCGGTGTTCATACCTGATTTACCGGAGCAGGAGCGTGCTATTGGTGTTATTAGTGTTGTCGATACAGCAAATGCTGAAAGTCTGACGATTCAGGAACTGACATCACATTACGATGGACCGATCGCGGTAAGCCAGGTAGAGAATGAATTCGAGCCGTTGAAAGCCTGGTATCACATAAATGTATCAGTCGATGATGAAGATATAGCGGTATCAAGAGCGCTGCGCGGTACTTTACTTGCCGAGGGTGAGCCTGAAAGTCTGGCAATACGATTCTGGCGCAGAGCAGTTCATGTGGTGCTTAGAGAAGTTGTTATTTAAGCAATCACCTGGGCTGTGTCCGCCGGATTTTCCGGGGCATTGATTTTGTTGATCGATGTTAACAACTGATGAATAGCCACCGGATTCTGCTTGCCTCTAATTGCGGTTTCACCAATCGGTTCAAGATCAAAACGTTCAGATAACAACTTCACTGTATTATCAGACACCAGTATCTCGGTGTCGTAAGATTTATTCAGCTGTTCAAGACGTGCGGCAAGATTAACTGCATCGCCGTGAACCGTATAGTTGAATCGATCGCCGGAGCCGACGTTTCCTGCGATCACTTCACCGCTGTTGATACCGATCCTTGTACGCAGTGACATACCCGAGAATTTCTGTTGATGAGTAATTGCCTGAATTGCCTGTGCTGCGCGCAGGGCATTATTGGCGTGATTCTCATCGGCGACCGGGATGTTAAAGGTAACCAGCATCGCATCTCCCTGAAACTGGTTAACGACACCACCATATTCCTGAATTGGCTTAATGACCGCGGGAAAATATTCGTTGAGCATGCCAAAAACTGTTTCGGGACTCATCGATTCTGCGGTTGATGTAAACCCTGCTATGTCGGTATAGAGAATAGTTGCCAGAGTTCTAACCGGCGCCAGTGCACCTTTTTGTTCTACCACTGCACGCGCTACCGACTCCGGTACATACTTGCCGAATATATCGCTGATGAAGTCCAGCTGTTGATCTACCGCGTCACGCAATTGTTTTTTCTCAAGGCTTGCAGATATACGCGCCTTTAACAAGGCCGGTTCAAAATCTTTCGGCAGGTAGTCCTGCGCTCCGTTTTCAATGCTGGTGATAACGCTGTCCATTTCATCCACCGATGAAATCACAATCACAGGTATATCACGCAGTGAGGTGTCTGCTTTCATCTGTGCCAACACTTCGTGACCGTCCATTTCAGGCATTAGAATATCCAACAGAACGAGATCGCAGCCACCAGGCGCACGGAGTTTTTCCAGTGCCTGTGCGCCATCGTTGGCGGTCTGTGTTGTGTATCCCAGGTGCTTTACCGCCATGGATAGTTTCAGGCGATTTGTCGGGTGATCATCGACGATCAGAATAGTGGGAGTTCCATCTGTCATAGCTTAGTCCTTTATGGCGTATCGAGTTGATTCACCAGTTGTTGCAGTGCGCGTTCGAACGCCGGATAGCCTGAGACTACACTATCAACCAGTTTACCGCAGGCTTGTGGTTGGCCGGCAACGCAGTGTTCTTCAATTTTGCGGCACAGTTCGGCCAGTTCCGGTGCACCGAAGTCTGTCATACTGGATTTCAATGTGTGTCCTGCAAGTCGCAGCGCCGATGCGTCATCTGTCTTGCTGGCAGTGTCGAGCTGGTCGATCAGTTCCGGGCCTTCCTGCAAAAAGCTGTTGCACAGCTCTGCCATCATTTCACTGTCACCGCCTATCAGTTCCTGTAGTTTATCAAGCGCGGTTTGATCGAGGTGCAACGGTGCTGCTGTGGAATTGTCTTTTACCGTCATTGTTTGTGTGGTATCCGTAACACTGGCTTCATCCGATGAATATAAACTGATTGCGAACGCTGCGTATCAGTATTATTTGCTGTGCAAACCTTCAATACTTTCCATCAACACGTACTAAAACTGTGAAATTAACGTGCTTCAATATCAGGAAGGGGATTTTCAAGAAGCTCAACGTGATATTTCGGACGAATTAAGTACGCCGGTTTCCGGTTGATGCCTGGATTATCAACCAGCAGCACGCGCAGCGGGCAGTGTTGCACATTACGCTTGTCAATCTCTTCTCTGTTACTGATATGGCCCATTGTACAATTTTCCGGGAGACTGTGCAGATTCCTGATGTGCTCGACATCATAAACCTGTTGAGGAACAGCGATGAGAAAATCGTAACCTGAGCTGCTACTCAGGCGGAGTCTTTTAAAGGGGGAAAGTAATACTTTAGATTACTGAGCTTTGCGGGGTGCAGAAGGATGGACTTACTGCCAGGGAGTTCGCTACGTCTCTGAGGAGCCTTACTTAAAAGCAGGCAGGCTATAAGCAAATTGCCCCTGTGAACTTGCATCCACAGGGGCGATTCAGACAGGCTGGTATTAATTAACGACTAGAGGTTTGCACTGCCGAAATCTATACCGAAAAGGTCGCACCACACACTGACTCCGTTGAAGTCGTCAAGTGTCACGCCGTCTGGCAGATCGATTCTGATGGTTTCACCGTTGAAGACGCGCCCGTTAAGTCGCTCACCAACTGGTATGCCACCTCTAATAGGACTAAAGTCTCCATCAGTACCCAGATAAAAGAGAACAGAAGGTCCGCCGCCGTCATAGGTGAAGTTGGTGACCTCAAGAGTGCGATCATCTATAACCGTTAGCGTACCGCCAATATCGTGTGAGAAGTTAGAGAACTCTGCACTCGTTCCTACCAGAGGATGAGTGCTGCTTGCTGATCCGCTATCTCCGCTGGTATCGGGAGCTGAAGGTGCAGATGGACGTTCCATTATTCCTTCATCAAACAGGGTTTCTACAAAATGATCCAGCGCAGTTTCACCGTCGATCAGAGTAAAGTTTGGTGATCCGCTGTTGGCGACAAGATTCACAACCTGGCTATCAAAGTTCGCTTCTGTTGTAGCGAAATCAACAGATAAGCCTGTGGCACTGGCTGCAGCATCATCTGACAGAGTAATTCCGTTATCGGGATCACCATCAACGTCCAGTGTTTGTAGCAGACGTGTTAGATTGATCACTCTGTTATCACCAATTTCGGTAGTCGAAAATACGTCAAGCGGGGTGACTACAGAGCTTGCTTCAACTGCAGGTAGTACGATATCGCCAAGTGAAAATGTTACTGTCTCGTTGGGCAGGTAGTCAAAAGACCCGTCACTGTCGGTGATTCCGGACTGTGACGCAGTCTCATAGCGCAGGCCGGAAACTGCAGAATCAACAAACCTGCCAGTGAGAAGCTGGCTGCCAGGGATGGATTCAAAGGGTTGTTGAGTAGGCTCGTTGCCGTCA
>CAZKAQ010000019.1:31260-36717 GCA_964550655.1 uncultured Granulosicoccaceae bacterium | reverse complement strand
AGATGAGCCACCACCCCCACCACAAGCTGAGAGAAAAATTGCAAGTACACCAAGACTGAATTGATCGCGGAATTTCATTTTATCTACCATTAAAAATATTATTAGTTAACCGGCCTTAAGCCAGATTTGTTTGTGCTTGGAAACCAATCAATAGCGGTAATTGATCACCTGTAAGCTATTGCGCTGCACGTTCAAAGCGCTAAAAGTTATAACCCTAGAAGTTATAACTAAGAGAAAAGGTACCAACGTTACCATCGGCCACGTTTCTGGCGGACAAGAGATTCGCGAAAGCGAAGCTCACGCCAATGCCATTGTCAAAACCACCATTAACACCCAATATCAGCCAGTCAGAGTCACGATCTGTCTGGGGAAGTTGTTCTACACCGACGCCTGCCTCACCGAGGTTGAGATCGCTGTCGGTTCTGATGCCAGCCGCGGAAATCTGTACACCAACACCCGGGATAGGCGTTGTGTAGAAACCACTGAACTGATACTTGATGCCATCGGCGACATCGTCATCGCGCTGTCTGAAAGTAAGGTCTCCTGATACCGCGATTAACGGCGTGAGTGATTTTCCTACCAGCAGGCTCAGGTCAAGCCCTGATGCACCATCACCGATGGCATCTATCTCATCAGTTTGGTAGTCACCGCCGATGGTGAAACCTGCTCGAGCCGATACTGTCGGCCAGCCGTTTTCGTTTTCAAATTCGTTGACGAATTGATAGCTGACGCCAAGGCTTGTGTCTGAGATGTCTTCCTGGTCGCTCGGGTTGTTTTCAAATTCCCTTTGCGCATAACCGGTTCTAAAATCGAAAGCCCAGACATCATCGTAACCGTACTGTGCGTTAAACCACAGGAAAGTGCTGTCAAGGTCACCACCGAGATCAACGCTATCATCACCTCTGAAGAAATCAGTGGTAGAGCTTGTGGACAGCTCGACGGAAAGCGAGGTTGATCCATCTTCTGGTAACCAGGGAGATCCATCGGCAAAAGTTGGAGATGCCACCATAGCAACACATAGCGCAATAAGTTTTTTCATCTATCTCTGTTCCGGATTGTGAGATTCTGTTTATTTACGTAACAAGCGGTGAAGCTTGTGTAGTTATCCACATTCGTTATCGATACTGCAGTAGCCGTTTAAGCTCCAGTCGTAGTCGTAGGTCGGTTCGTCGTCAAAACTCGACAACTTTTCCTGTATTTCCGGACTGACGTGCTGGCCGAGTGTGCTGAGTACTTCTTTTTGATTTTCGCCAAAGTCGCTCGCATACCACTTAAAAAGCGTGGACAACTTAAGGTTTTTACCTTCAAAAACAATGCCGCGCGGGTGGGTTAGATATTCGGCGGCGGCATTATCCAGCTGCTCATCCAGCGATTCGGCAGTAAAAACCTCTGGCGATAAATTAGGACAGCCGATACTTGCGCAATTGACAGCAAAATGGATGCGGTAATCGTCGTAAAGTGGTCGAATAATACGATGTTCTATATCGTTCAGGCTTAGCTCCACACCATTGATGGTGGTAGCGGTCTCGTTCCATGGCCCGAACTCCACTGGATTCGACCCGAGCGTGGTAATTGATGCCACCGGGTGGTTGTCAAGAATCAACTGCACCGTCAATATGTTGTATAAATTTATCCAGAAGGCTTTTTGCTCCTGGCGGTTCAGCAGCAACGGATCAGTTGCTACCAACTGATCAACAGCCTCGTCGAGGCCCTCACGACCATCATCGGCTAGTCCGGCATAGTCAAAAAGATGAACACCGGACTCTGTGTCACTAATCAGATAGTCGTCCAGTATCAACTGCCAGTTTTCGTAGTCGATCTCTATGTCGCTGGACTCGGCATAAGAGGTCCAGCGCTCATCGAGTACAGCGTCGGTATCGTTTGTATTGAAAACGTAATACGCAACTGCTGTAACCAGCAATGCAATGGTGGCGAAAGCAATACGCATCAGTAGTCTCTGGTAGTTAACGGTTGCTGTTGTGTATCTCTGGCCGGCCCTGCCAGATATAGCTTGAATATCGTTCCAAGGATTCCATTGGCTGCACCAATCACTCCACGCAAGGTGCCACTGATCTTTGAAACACCAATCCGACGACGAGTAGTTACCGGAATCTCAACAATGCGTTTATCCAGTTGCAGCGCGCGAACCTGCATCTCGACTGTCCAGCCAAATCGTCTGTCGCGCATTTTAATATCATTGAGTGTTGTTTGGGTTGTGGCTCTGAATGGTCCAAGGTCGGTAATTTCGCATGACCATAACTTGCGAATTAGAAAGCTTGCGAGTTGATTGCCAAATTGTTGTGGCGGGGTTAACGCGCCTCGTTCACAGTTGCCGAGTGTGCGAGATCCAATGACCAGTTCTGCCTCATCATTGATAAGTGGTTTGACAAGGTCGGGCAGTTCAGATGCAACAACAGAATAATCTCCGTCAACGAAGACAACGATATCTTTTTCCACGGGTACTGCCAGTGCAGCCAGACAAGCTGCACCATAACCCTGCTCTGGCTCACGGGTTACGATTGCACCGCAGGAGTTGGCAATGACAGCGGTGTCATCGGTCGAGCCGTTGTCGCATACGATCACCTGATCCACCAGCTGTTGGGAGTTTTCCGGTTTGCTACATTGACAACCGGTATCATGGTAGCTGGCATCATTGGCACTATCGGGGCGTTCGAGATTGGAATTTACAGGCGCAGGGAGTTCCCGACTACACTGTTGGCATGTGCGTAGTGCGAACAAGTCGTTAACGACTTTCGCAATAGACGATGCCTCGTTCAGGGTCGGGATTATTACCGTAATTTGGCGATTAAAATACATACATACTAAGAGCGGCGACGGATGTAATGGTTCAATCTGAAAACTACCTGCCAGTTAACAATTCGTACCTTCAGAATTGTCATTTTTTAGTAACACTAGTAATAGTGTCTGCGTGCTGGTTATTTATCACTTTTTTATCACGGCAGCCGGATCAATGGACGCTGTATCTGTTTCTTGCCGCAGCGCTGCTCATGGTCATCGCGACTGTTTTCGTCCTTTGGCAGTATCACCGTAGTAACCGCAAAATTCCGTTTGTGTGGATTATTGTCACAGCCTTGTTACTAAGGCTGATTTCTCTGTACGGAGAGCCCTTGTTTGAGGATGACTACTTCCGCTACATGTGGGACGGATATCAAACCGTTACCACTATGGATCCTTACACCCTGGCACCTTCGGCGTTCTTTGACCGGGAAGACTTCCCCGAATCGTTTGACCCCATTCTGTCGCTAATCAATTACCCGGACATCGCTACCGTATACGGGCCGGTTACCCAGTGGATATTTGCTTTGGGATATTTGATTGACGCTGCCGAAGTGTGGCCATTGCAACTGCTCGCCGGTCTCGCAGATATCATCCTGATGCTGGTGCTTTATCGGCTCGGGGCAGGTAACGCTTTACTTCTTTACGCGTGGTCGCCGCTTGTTCTGAAAGAATTTTCGCTCACAGCACACCCTGATATCTACGCTCTGCTGGCCATGTTTCTCGGCGTACTGGCGGCGGCCAAAAAGCAGGTTTGGCTGGCCGGAGTCTGTTTGGCGCTGGCTGTCGGTTCGAAAGTTTTCGCTATTCTGGTACTTCCGTATCTGCTCGCCCGGCGCTGGTCGGTTCGATATTGGGCAATATTATGTGGCTGGTTTGTAATAACGATTGGACTGATTACCGCATTCTTCGGCAGCGTAAAAATCTGGTTTCCGGATGGCTTGCAGGCCATGGCTGGCAGCTGGCTCTTCAATTCAGCGGTGTATCTGTTGCTGCTTGAAGTGCTGCCTGCTCAAGCCATAAAAATCTTTTTGCTAATCTGTTTTTCAATCGCGACAGGCATTATCTGCTTTACTCGCCTGATGGACGCCCGCAAGCGTAGTCTTGCCCCTGTAGACCATAATGCTCTGTCGAAGCCTGCGGCTTTGTGGTCTAACACAGAAGACGGCTTTCGTGGTGACTGGCTTTTTATGTTGTTTTTGCTTGCGCTCCCCGTAGTCAATCCCTGGTATGTGATCTGGGTGTTGCCGTTTGCGACACTGACTCCACGCTGGTGGTCGTGGACGTTCGCTTACGCATGCCTGCTGTCTTACTGGTTGGGGGCTAATGTGGGCGAGACGGGCGCTGATTCTTTACTCCCGTCGAACTTCACCGTGCTGTTTGAGTACGCATCCGTAGTGTTGGTTACAGTTGTTGCGTGGATAGCTTTGCGGCGACATCAGCGCTACCAGGAATATGTTTCGCTTTGACTCTACCAGCGCGGGTGCTGATCTGATGATCGCACCCTTTGCATCGATTTTATCTTTAGAACAAGAGTTCGAATTAAGAATTCGTAAGGCGAAGCTTGAAGCGCTTGTTCAGGTAGTAAAGAATTGCGGAGCCTTGTTCATCTGCAACCACGTCAGCGATTCTCTGATTTGGCTCAGCGCAGTTGTACAGTGCATTGACAAACTCATCAACGGATCCGCGCTTAAACTTCTTTACCGAGCTGCGGGATAACTTCTTTAGTTTGTCGTCAACTTTTACGCAGTATTCAAGCTTTGCTGCGCTCGTCTGGCTCGCTTTGTAGTACGACTTGCCTAATTCGTACTGCGGGTCAACTCGCTGACTCGTACCCCCGCCAGTACTAAAACCACCACCACCACCGGAGGCAGATGCTGATGCACTGATGAACAGGCCTATGCTCAGGCCAATAGTGGAGACAAATACCTTAAAAGGAAATTTCATTGTTTTTACCGGAGTTTGCGATTGTCTGTTACAGGCAAGCTCTGTACCTGTTGTGTCTTGTCTGCGTCAGTGTGGGCGCTGACATCAACCCGGACTATTCACGAAATCGACGGCATCTCACCTCAGTTGGCAGTACAGTCAACCATCCTCTGCCTTGTGCTTCTCGGTGTGCCAGGTGAGTCATTTCAAAGAACGCGTTGTTTGCAGTGACAAAATCGAATGACGGAGACAACAGCAAAAGACCATGAGGTGTAAGATTTGCCAGGCCCAGAGGATGACTCATCGCCATTAG
Source organism: uncultured Granulosicoccaceae bacterium (assembly GCA_964550655.1). GTDB lineage: Bacteria > Pseudomonadota > Gammaproteobacteria > Granulosicoccales > Granulosicoccaceae. The sequence goes on along the minus strand of CAZKAQ010000019.1, from coordinate 31,682 downwards.
AGTTTCAGTCTCAACTCCGGATTCATCCGGCGGGTGTTCAGGAGCTGACCTGGTGGCCGGTACAAGCGTGAGAACATTAGGTGTAATGCTTAACTGCAGGATTAAACCGTCAGACGAATGTAATGATTCGCTTCGAAGTAGAACTACTTCATTGTTAGACATAACCGTTACATAACAAGTTAATAAATTACGCCTGAGTAGTTTACTTACGGTTTCATGTTCAAGAAATAATTCTTCGAACATCATGTCAGTGGAGTCAGCTGTACCCAGACAGATATCGGCTACATTATTTGTTGCACGTATCTTCCCTGTTGTGTCTACAAGAACGTAGCCTTTTTTTGCATAAATGGGGTATTCCGGAAAAGTGGTTAAAAATGCAAAATATAAATAAAAGGAATGCTGACCATAGATGAACTGTATAG
>CAZKAQ010000019.1:0-31160 GCA_964550655.1 uncultured Granulosicoccaceae bacterium | reverse complement strand
TGAACTGTATAGGTGAACTGTATAGGGGAAGTTAGTATAGAAGTTATCTGTCGACGGAGTAGGAGATCCTTGGATAAAATTCGAATATTCATTTCAATTTACGCCATAAAATATCTACTAACGATGATTTGATGTTCAAATTCGTATACATAAAAAAACGCATCTGCTCACCGGAGGGTGATGCATAGAACGTTAAACAGTTCTTGTTTTTTATAAAAAGCGGCCGCTTTGTACTCGGTGTTTATAAATATAGCGCCAATCAAAAGGCAGTAGGATCGCCAAACGATGAGTACAGCGTAAATCCATTGGATTATGGTATCGAGTAATAGCCGTGACAGGCGAGAAAAATTGACACTTGAATATCAGAATATTTCTGATCCGGGAGTTACTTCCCGGAGGTTCGAGATTGTAAATTTCGATAAAAAAACAAGTTATTTTGTAACTCGTTCCATCAGCAGATGGCAACCAAAGAATGTTGTGATTATTCCGGTTGTTGTCGAACTTGGTTGTGATGAAGCCGTAATCTTAATCGTCTGGCAAATGAACGAACTGAGGCTGGAGGTATCTTTTCCCTGACTATCGGTATTCGTTCAGTCATGAGCTAAAATGAGTGATATTATGGTCAGTTATAAAATTATCCGAACCAAGTCTCCACATCTTTAATTTGCAGCACATCAATGCACAAAAATTTCGGTAGTTACCCGGACCTGCGGCAAAGTAATCCATGCACGGTGCGGCCGTGCAGAACACTACATCGATTACTGTACGTCATCCTTTGTTTTCTGGTCTTTGTCAGCGATCTTTCTGATTTTGCTATTGCGGGCACTGCGCAGCACCGGGTGTTTCCGGATACTCAAGATCATGCTTTGCAGAAATTGCTCACGAAAAGTCTTGACAGTTTAAATCTCACATCGATGCTTGAGAAGAATAAGCTGTCGGTTACCCTGGTTGATATCACTGATGTTGATCAACCGGCACTGGCACATATAAATGGTGCTAACACCTACTACGCTGCAAGCCTTCCCAAACTAGCCATACTACTGGCGGTTTATGAAGAGGCGCACCAGGGGAACCTGGATCTGGATGAGTCCGTACAGCAGAAACTGGATAATATGATAAGGAAGTCTTCAAACAGAGACTCCACCAGTCTGTGGGAGCTTGTCGGTCCGGTTCGTTTAGCAGAAATTCTGCGCTCAGATCGGTATCGACTTTATGACGAAAAAACCGGCGGCGGGCTTTGGGTGGGTAAGGCCTATGCAAAAAATAAACTCTGGAAGCGCGATCCGTTGGCCAATTTTAGCCATGCAGCCAGTGGTATACAAGCGGCGCGTTTTTTTTATATGTTGCAACGCGGTGAACTTGTGAACCCGCAGTATTCCCATGAGATGAAAAATATTCTTGCTGATTCTGCGATAAACCATAAGTTTGTAAAAGGACTGGCAGCGCGTCAACCCGAAGCTAAGATCTATCGCAAATCAGGCACCTGGCGAACGTACCACTCCGACAGCGCGCTGATAGAGCGGGATGACGGACATACCTATATCGCCGTGGTACTCTCGGATACCACTGAAGGCGGCAGGTTGCTGGAGAAGATTATTGTCAGTCTGGATCAGGTGATCGACGAGTACCATTCTCGCTAATTAGATAGTGCACGTCCTGTAAACGATAGACTCCTGGTGTCGTCGGGTTGTCATCGCTATTCTGTACTGTGTGATTTTACAATAAGTTTATGAATACGTGACGCGAGCGTCTGGTGAGCCACAGCGGAGTTGACTCGCAATACATTTGATTGCACTACCACAAGATAATGATAATCCGGGTTTTCGGCGGGCGCTTCTACTATTGCCAGTGAGGCAAGAACGTTGCGTTTGTTACCCTGATATTTACCACACTCAAAACCTTCTTCAGGTCGGCAACTGTAAAGTGATCCGGTCTTAAAATAGACTGCAAACGGATGCAGGTTAGGGTGTGATGCATAGCGAATTCGGCGCTCTGTAAGATAGAGCAAACGTTTCAGCTCTGTGCTGGTAAACGGGTCGATAAGATTTCCTGTCTCGAGCAGATACAGTAGTTTAATGAGTTGTCGGGGATTGCCATAGCTGCTGGTGCCCGGAACGCGCGCCTTACCGGTGCGAGTAAAAAAACTTCCCTGACGTAACATTTCGATATCGAGGCCGAGCTCTATCAGTGGCGCATCCATGGCTTGACGAAATATTTTACCGAGTTGAGTTTTGCTGGTGTTGTTCAGAAAATCCTGAGTCTGCTGTTGGCTGACAGGGTAGGCGGTTCCGAAATGACTAAGCAACAGCAACTCGCGTTGTACCATTGCCGCTGCTGCATTGGAACTGGGTGACAGTGCCCAGTCGAGGTACTCATACAAATTGGCGCTGTCGCCTGTTTTTATTGTTCGGTAGGCGAGTTTTTTTTTGTCGACATCCCAAAACCTTACCTTGTGGTGATCTTTGAAACTGAATTCGTCTGCAACTACCTGTGTGTTGCGCAGAATTTCTTTGCGGCGCTCTATGTCATCAGGATATACGTCTGCAAGTTTGCTCAGAAACGCCAGCGCCACAAGAACCTTTCCAACACTGCCGACATTGTCGCGATAACCGCTATTGTGTTCGGCGTATACGGGATTATCGGGATTGCTGAGATCCAGTACGGCAATACTGTAGCGCTCGGGATTTGAGGGAATCATTCGGGCAATTTTTTTACTGATCTCTGCATTTACCGGTGGCAGTTCGGCGGCTTGCCCCGACAGCCGTGGTACGATGTCGGCACTGTTAAGTTTTGCACCCTCATGCAGTTTTTTACCTTCTATTTCTCCCGTTTGTGCCAGGCGATAGTAGTCGAGGCGTCGAATACCTGTGTCTTCGTAAGCGTCTATCGGGTAGCCATAGCTATGCCCCGATATCAAAAGCGCGGGTATTAAAAGTAGCCAAAAGGTTCCTGATAAACGGTAACTGGTTGTCATAACTATTTTACTCGTGGCGTTTTTTGCTTGCTTACTTGAATTGACTAGCGAGGTAGCTCGGAAAGACTAACCGGTGTAGCGGCAGTTCTACTTAGCGCCTCATCCATTTGTTGTAACCGCACTTCAAGTTTGTCAGCAGGTGGTTCAACAAGCGGACGTATCTGCAGTGGAACAAATTTATTATTAAGGAAAGCAAACTCGACATCGGCGATTGCATCCGGGTCATTGCTAAACCAGCTGCCGACACTGCTGCTGAAGTCGAGTAAGGCGCGGACATTTATTTCTGACAATAAAACTGCTTTGCCGCTGGCTGGTACGGTAGCGACTCCGCCCTGATCAAGTAGCACACGTTTAAAAGGTGCTGTGGCACTGGCCATACGTTCAACCGCCGCGGTGTTGCGATCTATGCGAAGGCTTTCAGCAGACAATCCGTCCACGCCACCACCCACACCTTCGTTTAGCACGACAGATATTTTTCCCTGCTGTCCGTCAAATACATCGGTGGTAACAAAGACACCGGATGTTTCAGCGGGCACACTTTTATGCAGCAGGATGGCGGTATAGACATGCTCGGGTTTGTCCATGCGTGCCTGTCGCCAGCCAAAAGCACGTTCTGTGAACGGTGATGCCCATACCCGGCGGACGGCTTGAATGATGTTATCAACGCCTACCACGTGGGGCACGGTAAGATTTAAACCAGCACCGGTAAAGCCTGGCAAATCTTCAACATTGGTATCACTGCGTACAAAAACACCATAGCTGCCATCGGGGCCGAATTCGGCCGACATCTTCAAACGCAGATCTGCAATAAAGTCCGGATCCAGTTCGACGGTCAGAAACCAGTTGCGAAGTTCGGATAAAAAGCGCTCTCTGAATGCGGCTTGTTCAGCGCCTTGCAAGCCAGACAGTTGTTCATAGCTGCTCTTGATCCAGGAAAACATTGTCTGGCCGCTGGCATGTTGATTGTCGTCTAACATTTTTCGAAACACACCGAACGGAATCGCCAGACCGGGGGAGGTTTGGCGTGGGAATAGTTTGTTTAGTTCAGCGACTTTCGCAGCTTTAGGACCGACGGTAACACCGGATGAGTCGGAACCGAGTTCGAATGTGGTCATTGTGAGCGTTTGAGTTAAATCGAGTTTCTCCTCGTCAATTTGTATCAATACGCCGGCTTGCCCTGTTGTGTCTGTAGTGGTTGCAGAGTCTGTCGTGACCGGATTGGTTTCGGTGATAGATACCACCCCCCCTTTGCTGGCGAGTAACTCGACAAATTTTCCCTGTTGCCGGTTAAGGCTTTCAAGAAGCTCACGACTGACGACCACATTCGGCACACCGAGATTGCGCGCCAGTAATTGCACATGTGATAACTGGTTTCCTTCGAAGGCTGTCAGCAGGCCGTTTACCGGAGGCAGATCCGCCAGCGTTTCAGGTACCACAAGAATCACGTCTTCCGGTGGCAGATCCAGTGCCGCAAGTGACTCGGGTGTATGGATAAACCCGCGGGCTATCCCTGGATTCAGCGGGCGCAGTCCATCGTTTATTTGCCGACCAAAATACTGATGCTTAACACCACCGAGCCTTGCCGCATCGGCGCTTAGTACTTTTAGTACCGCTGAGTAGAAAAACAGCGGAGAGCTGCGTAATCGGGCCGGCACGAACTCTACTGCAAGCGGTTCGATTTCAGCAAAGCGGCCAACCTGTTGCGCATAAAAAAACTGTACTCGCCGTTCCCCCCATACCGGCACACGAGATAACCGGCTTAGAATCTCCTGATAGTCAGCCAGCTTGTTATCAGTGGCCAGAGCACGGTGAATGGTGTCGTTTGACTGATCTTTTTCGGGTTCGGTTAACAGACCGGTTGCGTATAACATATCTTGTGATGCGAGTAACAGGTTCAGTAGCTGTGCGCGGCTTAGTGTGTCGAGCTGTTGCTGCACCAGATTACTGCCGAGTGCAAATTGCGCCTGTTCCAGTTCAGCTACTGTGGTCAGGCGTGCATTTCGTCCGTTGACCTCGCGCTCTATTGAGTTACGCAGCACCACGGCAATTTGTCCGATTAACCGGAAACGCTCTGTTGTACTGTTGTTATTTAGTGCTTCTACAGCCAGTTGTGCTACCTCTGCATTGTCCGAACCGGTTAATGAGGTAAGTACGTCTGCAACACGATCAGCACTGAACAGCCGATCAATATCGGCTGCAAGTTTCAGCATGGTGTCGTATTGTTTATCCTGCTTTCGGCTTGCGGCAAAGTCGCGTACGCGATCGGCATCTGTTAGGTCAATTTTGCCGTGTATCTTGTTGCGCAGCGGAGTAAAGTCAGCGTTGGCTTTGTTGATGGCTGAAGCGGTGTTACGGATATTTGTCTGTAGTTGCAGGTCACCGCTATCACTGCGCAGTTGTTTGGCGGCGTCCATAGTTAACAGATAGTGTTCAGCTATCGGACGTCCACTTGCGGTAAGTTGTTTGACTATGTCAGCTGCTGCGCGGCGCTCGTCTTCATCCTGAAAGGCACCGCGATAAAAGCGCGCTTTGCGCAGTATCCAGCCATCGTCAACTTCGATGAGGAAATTTTCAATCAAAATGGCCTGCAGCGCACCGACGGGTGAATAGTTTCTCGCGATGCTTCCGGTGTTGGCGGCTGCGAGCACGTTGCCGATCAGATAACCCGCGTCACGCAAGGTTTTTGTGTCTGCGCTCCACTCGCCATGCTGGCGACCGCCACCGTGCTCAACACAGGCGTAGGCTTTGGGTGGCAGAACACTGCCGTCATTGCAAAACCAGCGCAATCGAGCGAATGGTCCGCGAGGCTTGTTCTTCATCTCCTGCACCAGCTGCCGGTATTTTTGTTGTTGCTGCAATTGATCCGGCGTTTTGCCGGTAGTTTCGGCAGCGACTACTACATTGAGAACGCCTGCGAGCAGGGTTGTGATCAGGCTCAGTGGGAGGAGGTACATTAACTTGTTTCTTCTAGTAATGCAGAGCGGGTAGATTCTGCATGTGAGGCGGTCCTGAACCAAATTGGTTTGCTTGACAATTTTTCGTAGCCGGTTGTCAGTGGAGTTCGGGACTAAAGTAACAGGTATTATTCTGTCGTTCCAGGTGTTAAGCCAGCCTGGATTGCAGGTGAATTCGAGTCTGCCAGTGGTCGTAGTTGTGATGCTCTCTCATTCAAACAGCGCCGCTATCCGATCGTAGAATCGGCAGGTTAACGTGTCTGAACATCGGGATCGCACCTGGCGCTATGCGTCGATTAACAATCAACACGCTGACTCCGTAGCCGGACGTCATAATAAAGTCACCTCGACAAGTTTTGAGCTTTTGCCGTTTTCCATTGTCTTAGTACCTCACACCGAGCCCTGTCAGTTTCACAAATTACTGAAATAGCCAAAACGGCTGCTGAACACGCTGGTTTTATCCCGCATTGTGCCGAGTTACGGATATTGTGGGAACATAGTCAAGCTGCAGTGGTATGAGAATGGCAGGAGTACCCTGTTGCCACCGAAGTAACCGGATTTAGCCATTGGAAAAAAGCGATGAGTGAATTCCCGCCCCTGTCTTTTAATGTGCCCGCGCCAGAGCTTCGGCCCGGTGATATGCCTGACTTTTCCGGCGTCGAAATACCGCGTGCCGGCAGCGCTCGCAGACCGCCGGTCGATGTTGACCCAAGAGAAATCCGCGATCTGGCTTTTACCATCATTCGCGTACTATCACGCGATGGTGAGGCCACCGGTGACTGGGCAGTCGATTTAGCGGACGACGAACTGATCGAAGGCCTGCGACACATGATGCGTTTACGTGCATTTGATGCACGTATGTTAATGGCACAAAGGCAGGGCAAAACCTCGTTCTATATGCAGCACCTCGGTGAAGAAGCCATTGCCTGTGCTTTTCAAAAGGCATTGCAAAAGGGTGATATGAATTTCCCTACTTATCGTCAGGCGGGATTGTTAATCGCGCAGGACTATCCAATGAAAACGATGATGTGCCAGATCTACTCAAATTCAGAGGACCCTAACCGTGGCAGACAACTGCCAATTATGTATTCATCAAAAGAGTACGGTTTCTTTTCTATCTCGGGGAATTTATCAACCCAGTACCCGCAGGCGGTTGGGTGGGCCATGGCTTCCGCCATAAGTAACGATACAAAAATTGCTGCAGGCTGGGTCGGCGATGGTTCCACTGCTGAAAGCGACTACCACGCAGCAATGGTGTTTGCGTCTACTTATAAGCCACCGGTTATTTTAAATGTGGTTAATAACCAGTGGGCTATCTCAACCTTTCAGGGTATTGCCAAGGGTGAGTCCGGTACATTCGCGGCACGTGGTCACGGTTTCGGGATTCCCTCGTTACGGGTTGACGGTAACGACTATCTGGCGGTTTTAGCGGTAGCGCGCTGGGCTGCAGAACGTGCAAGACGCAATCTCGGACCCACACTGGTCGAGTATGTCACCTACAGGGCGGGCGGTCATTCAACTTCAGATGATCCGTCTGCTTATCGACCCAAAGAAGAGGGCGATGCCTGGCCGCTGGGTGATCCGATTTTAAGAATGAAAGGTTACCTGATACGCAGGGGCATATGGTCAGAAGAAAGACACACGCAGGCTGAAGCAGAGATTGCCGATGAAGTGCTTGCAGCGCAAAAGGAAGCTGAAGCAATCGGTACCCTGAGTTCCGGTAGTGTGCCTTCAGCAAGAGATATGTTTGAAGATGTGTTTGCTGAAATGCCACCGCATCTGATCAAACAACGACAGGAGGCCGGGTACTAGTTATGGCAAAGATGACAATGATCGAAGCCATCCAGAGTGCGCATGACACTGCCATGGAACGCGATGAACGTGTTGTGGTGTATGGCGAGGATGTCGGCTTTTTCGGTGGTGTGTTTCGTTGCACTGCCGGCTTGCAGGAAAAGTATGGTCCAACGCGTTGCTTTGATGCGCCGATCAGTGAATCGGGTATCGTCGGTACAGCTATTGGTATGGCAGCCTACGGTTTAAAGCCCTGTGTTGAAATTCAGTTTTCAGATTATGTATATCCCGCATACGATCAGATAGTCTCGGAGGCTGCACGCCTCAGGCATCGTTGCGCTGGTGACTTTACCTGTCCGTTGGTAATTCGAATGCCGGTAGGTGGTGGTATCTTTGGCGGGCAGACGCACAGCCAAAGCCCGGAAGCTGTGTTTACCCATGTTTGTGGACTCAAAACCGTCATGCCATCGAATCCGTATGATGCAAAGGGTTTACTGGCGGCAGCGATTGAAGATCCGGATCCGGTAATTTTTATGGAACCAAAGCGCTTGTACAACGGACCGTTCGATGGCCATCACGAGAACCCGGTTGTGCCATGGCGTGACCATGAGCTCGGTGAAGTGCCGCAAGGTTACTACTCGCTGCCGCTGGGCAAGGCAGAGATAAGAAGATCCGGTGAACAGGTGACTATACTGGCTTATGGAACCATGGTTTATGTAGCGCAGGCAGCTGCAGAAGAGGCAGGTATAGACGCCGAGATCATTGATCTCAGAACACTGTTGCCACTGGATATGGATACTATTAGAGCTTCAGTAGTTAAAACCGGACGTTGCGTAATCGTACATGAAGCCACCAGAACATCGGGCTTTGGTGCAGAGCTGGCAACGCTCGTGCAGGAAGAGTGTTTCTATTCACTGGAAGCACCCATACAGCGCGTGACCGGGTGGGACACGCCTTACCCGCATGCACAGGAGTGGGATTACTTTCCAAGCCCGGCGCGTGTCAGCCATGCGTTGCAACAGTCAGTGGAGGCCTGAGATGGGTATCTATTCGATTCGTCTGCCTGATGTTGGTGAAGGCGTTGCCGAGGCCGAGCTGGTTGAGTGGCACGTTAAAGTGGGCGATACCGTATTGGAAGATGAAGTCATCGGTGCGGTGATGACTGATAAAGCCGCTGTTGAAATACCCACCAGCGTTTCCGGTAAAGTGACCTGGCTGGGTGGTGAGATCGGTGACATCATTGCCGTTGGTGCCGAACTGTTGCGTCTTGAAATAGATGGTGAGGGTAATGTTGAGGCAGGTTCACCCGAGCCAACTACTGTAACGCCAGAGCCAGCTAAAAAACCTGATGTTGCAAAACAATCCGTCTCTGAAACACCGAAGGTGGCAGCAGCAGAACCGGTATCACTGGAAAAGTCCGGGCCTGTCACATCATCAGCTTCTGACGGCAACAAACCACTGGCCGCACCAAGTGTGCGTAAACGTGCCAGAGACTTAGGTGTTGATCTGCGTTTAGTCACTGGCAGCGGGCCTGCCGGTCGAGTAGTTCATGAAGACCTTGATAATCACAGTGGCGGTAATGCTGCAGGTGGACGGGTACCGAATGCCGGCGTTGAAGAAATCAAAGTAGTTGGCCTTCGACGCCTGATTGCTAACAAGATGAGTCAGGCGAAGAAAAACATACCGCATATCACTATTGTTGAAGAAATCGATGTCACAAGCCTCGAGCAGACACGTGAAGAACTGAATGCTTCGTATGCATCTGAAAGAGGTAAATTAACCATCCTGCCGTTTATAATGAAAGCCATTGTTGAAGCGGTACGTTTGCAACCGGTTATCAACGCGCACTATGACGATGAAGCCGAAGTTATTCGCCAGTATGGCGGTGTGCATATTGGCATCGCCACACAAACAGATAACGGTTTGATGGTGCCTGTGATAAAACACTGTGAAGTCAAAAGCCTGTGGGATAGTGCAGGCGAGGTTACACGGCTTGCAACAGCCTGCAGAGACGGCAGTGCCGCACGCGACGAACTGAGCGGTTCCACAATCACCATATCGTCACTTGGACCTCTGGGTGCGATTGCGACCACACCGATAATCAATCATCCCGAAGTCGCCATTGTTGGTATCAATAAAATGGTCATGCGACCTCATTGGGATGGCCAGCAGTTTGTGCCGCGCAATATGATGAATATATCGTGTTCGTTTGATCATCGTGTGGTTGACGGATGGGATGCCGCGGTCATGGTGCAAAAACTTAAAACGCTGCTGGAAAAACCTGCGATGTTATTGGTGGAGGCATAAGCTATGACTGATAAAAAAGTAGATTTACTGGTACTTGGTGCGGGCCCGGGTGGATATGTCTGTGCTATCCGCGCTGCAAAGCAGGGTGTCAACACGCTGATAGTGGAAGAGCATAAACCAGGAGGCACCTGTTTGAATGTCGGCTGCATTCCATCCAAAGCGATGATTCATGCAGCAGATGAATTTTATAAGGCATGCATCTTTGGTTCGGAAAACGCCATTGGAATCAGTGCGGGAAATGCCAAAATCAATTTTTCCAAAACGCTTGAATGGAAAGACAACATTGTTAAAAAATTAAATTCAGGTGTCAGTGGTTTGCTTAAACGCGCCGGTGCCGAAGCGCTGCAGGGCAAGGCTCGCTTTCTGGATGGCAAAACCGTTGAAGTGCTAAGCAGTGACGGACCGGTAAAAGTACACGCGATTAACATAGTCATTGCTACCGGCTCAGAGCCGATAGAAATACCGTCACTGCCATTTGGCGGCAATGTCATGTCTTCTACAGAAGCACTGGATCTCTCGGAGGTTCCCGAGTCACTCGCTGTTGTCGGTGGTGGTTATATCGGGCTTGAAATCGGTACAGCGTTTGCCAAGCTTGGTAGTCGCGTGATAGTTGTAGAGTCTGCTGATCGGATCCTGCCGCAGTACGATGCCGCACTGACAGCACCGGTTGCGGCGCGATTGTCGGAGCTGAATATAGAGCTCATGTTAAACGCCCGGGCCAAAGAGTTGTCGGGCAATAATCTCGAAATACAATTGCAGGATGGCAGTACACGCAGTCTCGCGGCAAGCAAGGTGCTGGTCACGGTTGGTCGTAAACCGCGTGGTGATTACGGACTTGAGGAACTCAGTCTGACTATGGATGGATCCTGTATCTCTATTGATGATAAGTGTCAGACTTCAATGCGAGGCGTTTATGCCGTTGGTGATGTCACAGGTGAACCGATGCTGGCACACAGAGCGATGGCTCAGGGCGAAGTTGTTGCCGATATCATTGCCGGTGGCAGCAACGTATTTGATAAACACTGCATACCCGCAGTGTGCTTTACCGATCCCGAGATAGTCACTGCAGGTTTAAGCCCTGATGAGGCAGCCGAACAGGGTATTGAAGTTTCAGTCGGGCAGTTCCCTTTGCAGGCCAGCGGACGTGCAATGACCATGGAGCGTGAAGACGGTTTCATCCGGGTGGTAGCGCGAAAAGACAATGGTGTTGTTGTGGGCGTGCAAGCAGTTGGATCACAGGTTTCAGAATTGTCTGCGGCTTTTTCTATAGCCATTGAAATGGGAGCCAGAGCAGAGGACATCGCCGCCACTGTGCATGCACATCCGACAATCAGTGAAGGGTTTCAGGAGGCTTGTTTGAGTCTGCTGGGTCATGGCTTACATATCTGACCTGAATTCTGCGTAATCAGCCGCCTTCTATTCTCGGTAGCAGATAGATTTCAGCATCAACCGGCAATTGCTGTGACCAGTCGTCGCGGAAGATTGTACCGTTTATCGATACAGCAATACCTGCATCTAGTTGTGATTGTAGCTTCGGGTATTGCTCTGCCAGTACTCGCATTAGCTCTCTAATAGTTTCAGCATGTATCTCGACACTTTCGGCCCCGTCAACGGCGGGACGTAAACCGCCCCACAGATGAACCGTTCGAAGCATTAAACTATTCTGAACGAGATTTATTGATTGCTGCAAGAATTCGCGGTGGCGATATAGGTACCTGAGTCATTCTGACACCGATAGCACTGGATACTGCATTACCGATAGCGGCCAGTGGTGGCACTATAGAAGTTTCACCAACGCCACGTACGCCATAAGGGTGATTGGGGTTGGGTATTTCCAGAATCTGTGTGTCTATCATTGGCAGGTCTGAACAAACCGGAATTCGATAGTCAAGAAATCCGGGATTTTGTAAACGACCATCTTCGCCATAGATGTATTCTTCATTGAGCGCCCAGCCGATACCTTGTGCTGCACCACCCTGAAACTGACCTTCAACGTATGTCGGGTGAACTGCTTTTCCTGCGTCTTGTATAACGGTATAGCGGACAATAGTGGTCTGGCCGGTTTCCCTGTCAACTTCAAGGTCACAGATATGAGTTGCGAAGGAAACACCGGCACCATCGGCAACTATCTGCGAGTGGCCTGAAATAGGGCCGCCTGTTTTATGCGCTGACTGTGCAAGGTTCGCAAGTGTCAGTGGCTCGAGGTTGCCTTTTGATGCGCCGGTAGCGCGAGCTTCGCCTTGCTCCCAGATAACATCTTCAACGTCAATCTCCCACATTTGCGCTGCGCGCTTGCGTAATTCTTCAATGGCTTTGCGACAGGAGTCTATTGCAGACATTGAACTTGCAAACGTGCCGCGACTGCCGTCGGTCATATCGTTGTGACCAAGGGAGCCTGTGTCTGCAATGACAGCCTTGACCTGCTCGTACGGGATACCGAGTTCTTCTGCGACAACAAGTGAGAGTGAAGCGCGAGCGCCACCGACGTCAATCGTGCCGACTGTAATAGTGGCAGAACCATCGGGTCCGATGTTTAGATCGGTACAGGACTGACCACCAAAGTTGAACCAGAAACCACAGGCCATGCCGCGACTTTGATTCGGGCCGAGTTTGGCTTTCATGTGGGGGTGATTTTTTGCGGCATCAAGTGTCGGGCCGATACCGATAGGGCCGTAGACCGGGCCATAGGATGATCGGGTGCCTTCTTTTGCAGCATTTTTTATTCGCAGATCTACAGCGGACATACCAATACGTTCTGCCAGCTCATCGATCATACTCTCCACTGCGAATGCTGCCATTGGTGCAGAAGGTGCGCGGTAGGCGGTGGTTTTGGGCCGGTTGACCAGTACATCCAGTCCCACTGTTTTAACATGTTTTAAGTCGTAGCAGGCGAAGGCGGTCATCGCGCCCAGTTGTGCCCATGAGCCTGCAAACGGGCCACTCGCATAACGCAATTCAGCTTCCGCCGCGGTGATGGTGCCATCTTTAGTGATACCCATTTTTACATCAATTGATGTGGCGCTGGTGGGCCCTGATGCACGGAAAACATCTTCGCGGCTCATCACCAGTTTTACCGGACGATTTGCCTTGCGTGACAGTGCCAGGGTAACGGGTTCGATCCAGAGGTGTGTTTTACCACCGAAACCACCGCCAATTTCTGAAGAGGTTACGCGTAACTTTGAAGCATCCATACCGAGTATGCCGGCACACTGGGCACGAAAGTCAAAGTGACCCTGGGTGCAGACCCACATATCTGCCGAGCCGTCCGGACTATAGCTCGCAACACAGGCGTGTGGTTCGATATAGCCCTGATGCGATTGTCCGGTTTTGTAGTTTTGTTCCAGTATGATGTCGGCTTCCTGAAAACCTTGTTCTACATCACCATGACCGAACTCGGAACGGGCTGCAATGTTAGAGGCTTTGGAAGGTTTTGGATCAATACCCTGAGTGAAACATTTTTTGTCGATTAGCGGCGCTTTGGGTTTGATTGCCTCATCGACATCGGTTACGTGCTTTAGCACTTTGTATTCAACTTTAATAAGTTTTAATGCCTGACGCGCTGTCTTTGCATCAATTGCCGCGACCGCCGCGACTGCGTGACCGTCATAATATGCAGTCTTTCCAGCCATACAGTTATCGAGAACTTCCAGTAACGTGGGGTCTACATCTTTGGCTTTAAAATCCTTGCGCGTAATTACGGCTTTAACGCCTTTGAGTTTTTCAGCTTTGCCGGTATCGATGCTTTTGATTGTTGCATGTGCATGCGGGCTTCTTAAAATGCAGCCGTGTAACTGACCGGGCATGCTGAAATCGGCGCCATAGCGGGCACGACCAGTTACCTTGTCAATGCCGTCGGGGCGCAGAGGTCGGGTGCCGACAGAGTTAAAAACGCGTTCTTTGAAAGCGGTATCTTTACCCATTAGCTTTTTGCCTTTGTAGAAGCTTTTCTCATTTGCTTTGCCGCATCGAGAACAGCGCGAACTATTTTGTCGTACCCGGTACAGCGGCACAGGTTGCCTGCCAGCGCGTAGCGGACTTCTTCTTCCGTGGGGTCCGGGTTATTCTCAAGCAGTACTTTGGACGCAATAAGGAAACCCGGGGTGCATATGCCACATTGCAGAGCTGCATGTTCGAGAAACTTTTGCTGCAACGGGTGTAGTTGTTCACCGCTTGCCAGGCCTTCCACTGTTTCAATACTGCGGCCTTCGGCTTCAGCGCCGAGTACCAGACAGGAACAAACCAGTGTACCGTCCAGTGTAATGCTGCACGCACCACAGTCGCCGGTGCCGCAACCTTCCTTGACGCCTGTGAGGCCGACTCTGTCTCGCAATGCATCCATCAGGGTTTCATCGGCTTCGCAGACGAACTCGATATCGTCGCCGTTGATTTTTGAGTTAACCATTAATGACATCAGATTTTTCCCCCGGCACGTTTATAGGCATTTACCGCGGCGCGTTTTGCCAACACCCCGGCAACATCGGTTCTGAAGTCGACTGTGCCGCGTTTATCGTCGATGGGTTTACAGGCAGCGCTGCAAAGCTCTGCAAGGGCGTCGAGCTTTTCGTCATCAAGCTTGCCGCCTTTAAGTAATTTTCCGGCCTCTTGCACCAGGATGGCAGTCGGTGCAACAGCGCCAAGTGCTACACGTGCAGTTGTAATTACACCGTGAGGTCCGAGAGTCAGATTCACAGCGGCACTGACAACAGCGATATCCATTTCTGTACGTGGAATAAAACGCAGGTAGGCGTCAGACGTTTTTGCGCTGCGTTTGGGCAGTTGTATTGACTCCACGACTTCGCCTTTTTTAAGCGATGTTTTGCCCGGTGCTTTGACGATATCTTCCGCCGCAACCCGTCTTGTGCCATTCGGGCCTTTGACAACCACGACCGCCTTGGCGGCAATCAGGGCAGGGACGCTGTCAGCTGCGGGTGAGGCGTTGCACAGGTTGCCGGCAATGGTGCAGCGCCCTTGTATTTGATCTGAGCCGATAAGATTGGCGGCTTCGACGACGCCGGGCCAGGCTTTGCGTAATTGCTTGTGTCTGCCCATGGTCTCGCAGGAAACAGCCGCGCCAATTGAAAATCCGCTGGCGGTTTTCCTGATTTCCTGCATGGTTTTTATGCGTTTGATGTCAATGATGACATCGGGCTCTATAAAGCCGGTTTTCATCCGTACCAGCAGGTCCGAGCCGCCGGCCAGAATGTGAACTTTGCCTTTGGCTTTTGACAGTAGCCTGACTGCTTCAGTGGTTTTTTCCGGTGCCAGATATTGCAACGCCAAAACTCCTGTGAGGGTTAGTAAGGAATACAGTTGGAGTGTGTTTTAATCGAATGGTGTGGTCAACCATTGATTGGTTAATTGTGCGGTTTTTTTGTGAGCTTAGTACAATCAGGTAAGGCGCCGCATCAGTCAGCAAAGACAAACCCGATGCACAGGCGGGTAAAGTGTATCGTTGGGCGACTTCGCAACCGTTGCAATGGCCCTTATAGACCGCGCCTTCGCGAGCGTCCGGTTGCGGTGTTTATTTCTTTACCGATTCAATTGTCTGGTTAAATCGCGAATTGAGATTACTCTGCGTTGTAGCATCTGCCGGCCCGCAAGTCAGCCATTTAATCTGTAGTTGTTCAATCTGTTCTGCGCGTGTGCCGGAGACGCTGCTCGACTGCAGGCCCTGTTGAAGTTGTTCCAGCTGATACTGCATTCGAACAGATTTGTCCTCCGGGGGTGTTTCTTTATCACACAGTATCTCAAGTTCTATACAAAGTAACCGACGTGTTTCTTCGTTACTTTTGTAGTCTGGAGTCTTATCAGATTTGAGTAGTTTGAGGATAGATTCTTTGCGTTTCTCCATGGCTTTGGCAGCTTGTGGATTTTCACCGTTGCTGGTCGGTTGCCACTCATCCAGAATGGTATTTACCTGAGCTTCACTATCGCTCCACGGCTGACCGGCAAGCGATTCGAGTTGCGAACAGAGATCTGCGTTCTGCTGCATTGACTGCAGTGCACGTGTGCGACTGTCGTTGGCTGATTTTTGTTTAAAACGATCCACTGCGTCCATGGCCTTTCGGTAGTCGCGTGCAAGTTTTTTCTCATCGCGTTCAGGGAACTCAGCCAACCCTGCGTATTCTTCCTGTAAATCAGTAATAGCTTTTTCTGTTAATGGTTCTTTAGCACTACTGATAGAGGAGAGTGTTTTAATAATATCCCGCGCACGTCGAACATGTTCAAAACTTGCTGCGTGCTCTTCACGCTTTTTACCGCGGTGCGTTTCGAAAATTTGATTGGTGGCTTTGTTGAACTCCTGCCACAGTGCGCGATCTTCTTTCTGCCGACATGCACCACTCAGGCGCCATGCGGATTGCAGGCTTTTGACCTGATTGATGCAGTGCTGATTTATTGCGCCTTCACCGAGTTTGGTTACTTTTTCAATCAGGTCTTTCTTTTCACTGGCATTAGCGTCATAAACCGGGTCAAGTTTTTCGTCAATCAGGTTGAGTATTTTGGTGAAGCGGTCTTCCAGTGACTTGCCACGATTTCTATCAAAGACCTGATTACTTTTCCATTCACGCTTTGCAGTGCGAAGTGTTTTCTCAACAGTTCGCCAGTCAGGATCACTCCAGTCTGTTTCTTTTTCATATTTTTCCAGTAGAGTGCAAATATCTTTACGTGCTGCGAGTTTGTTTTTCTTCTCCTCTCTGCGTGCGGTAAAGAATTTTTTGCAGGGCTCATAAGCTGTATCTGACGCTTGTTTAAATACCGGCCAGTGTTTTTCCTGTGCCGGACTTGCGCCCATTGATTTCCACTGTGTTTGCAGTTCCTTAATGCGATTCGCGCAGTCATTTGGTGAGAGATTCAAAGACGGCAGCTTCTTCATCTGCTCACACAGCTCTATGAGTTTTGGTTCGGAAGCAAATTCCTTCCAGTCACCGAGTTCATTTATTTTTTCCTCCAGACGGCTGAGCTTTTCTGTATACGAGACCTTGTCATTTGATTCGAGTCTGCCAATTTTCTTTGCGACACGTTTGTGAATAGACTTTGCCGGACCCCAGCGTTTTGCGGAGATAGCGCTATTGAGGCTTGCAAGCTGCTTGTGTATCTGTTGCCTGAGTTCAGTATTCTCTGCTGACTTCTGGTTAATTTTAAGGTTTGTTTTTTCAAGTAACTGCGGTACTGCAGATAGCCAGGCAGGTGTACCTGTTTGTGTTTTTAACTTTTCAAGTGAGGTGGCCACTTTTTTCAAATTGCCCTGATTTGCGGTATCAGCGCTTAATTGAGTTTGTGCGTTCGCAACGACCTCCGCCATTTTTATGTTAGCGCTTAGTGAATTTACCTGTGATTTGAAGCGTTGAGTCTGATTGGCTTCCTGCTCTGCGGGTTCAGGCTTTTGTTGTTCGAGTTCCTGCCATAGATTTTGTTGACGTTTTAAACTGGCTTTACTCGAAGCAACAACGCTTGCCAGATCTTCGGCTTTGGCCTGGTTGAGTTCTGTATCCAGTTCTGCAAGTCGTTCAACAATAGATTGCCTGCGTTGCTGAGCAGACTGTGTACTACGCCATTGTTTGGCTTTTTGATCGGCGATGGTGTGCAGGGAATCATAGCGGGCTTTTTTGTCTGCAGGCGGTGTAAAGCCAAGTTGATTCCATTGGTCCGAGAAATGATCAAACCGGTTGGCACTCGATGGTTGCCAGGCGCCATGGGCAATCTTGTCAATTTCAGAAATAATTTTATCTATCTGACTAGCCTGAGTTTCTGCGATCTGTTTTTCATTGCGCTCATGGTCGAGTCGGGACTTAAGTTCCCGTGCTACCAGTTTGTCTCTGGTTTTCATGCTGCGCCAGCATTTATCAACCGTAGCAAGCGACTTTATCTGGCTGGCGGCTTGCATGCGTATATCGTGATGCTTTCCCTTCTCGGCAATGATCAGGAGGTCGTCATCGCTTTGCGCTTTTTCAAGGCTTAACTGACGTAGAGAATCTTCGTTGCTGGCTGCAGTAATAGAGAAAAAAAGCGCTCTGGTATCTGCAGACTGGTAGAGACTCTCCAGCGTTTTGCGAGAAGCATCGTTGTCAGCAGTGAGCTGGGTATAGCGTCGTGTTGCGGCGTCTCGTACCAATGTGCTGTTATCAGTTTTTGTAATCTGCAACAGACTGTCAAGGTCATCGTGTTCGGCAACTGCGCGGGCCCGTAGTTTTTCTGAAGAATCGTTAATAGAGGCTGCTGCTTCGTTTTTAACGGCCGGCTTATCAGACGCAACCTTGTCGTCTTTATCGCGGATCTTCTCTCGGATATTCTTAAGCATGCGAAACTCCGTCAATCGCTTTTGTTGTGCGATTGTTTATCTTTACCTGCACGGGCTTGTTTTGCCGTCAGGTATTTTCAGAACTGATTTCTTCAAGCGCGGCAAGCAACGCTGATCCCATTTCCGATGTTGAGACCGGTTTGATTCCGGCGGCTGCGATATCGGTTGTGCGTATGTTTTTGGCAAGTACCTGATCTACCGCTTGTTCAAGAAGATCAGCCTCGGCTTGTTTGTTAAACGAGTAGCGCAGACACATTGCAAAAGAGAGTATTGTTGCTAACGGATTTGCCAGACCCTTGCCTGCAATATCCGGTGCTGATCCGTGCACAGGTTCGTACAATGCTGCGCGCTTTGAATCTATTTCAACACCAAGGGAAGCGGAAGGCAGCATACCGAGAGATCCGGTTAGCATCGCAGCACAGTCGGACAATATATCTCCAAACAGATTGTCAGTGGCGATAACATCGAACTGTTTCGGTTCTCGCACGAGTTGCATGGCGCAGTTATCGGCATACATATGTTCAAGCTCTATGTCTGCATAATCTTTTCCGACGCGAGTTGCTATCTCCCGCCAGAACACACCGGATTCCATTACGTTTGCTTTTTCTACTGAGTGCATTTTTTTATTGCGCTTGCCTGCCAGTTCAAAACCGACTCTTAACAGGCGTTCAATTTCTTCTTCAAAATAGACCTGCGTGTCAAGCCCGCGACGTCTGCCATCAGGTGTTGTCTCGATACCGCGCGGCTGACCGAAGTATACACCTGCGGTAAGTTCACGCAGGATCATGATGTCCAGTCCGGATACCAGATCTTCTTTCAGTGATGAGGCACTTGCCAATGCCGCACGACAAGTTGCCGGGCGCAGATTGGCGAACAGATCCAGTTCTTTTCTGAGGCTTAGTAAACCGGCTTCGGGTCTTAAGTGACGTTCTACGTTATCCCATTGGGGACCACCGACTGCACCCATGATAATTGCATCGACCTTTTTGGCCGAGTCAAGTGTGCTGTCAGCCAGCGGTGTGCCATAGCGCTCGTATGCAGCTCCACCAATATCATCGGTGGTGATGTCAAACGAGAGATCGGTGTTGCTGCCAAACCACTCAATCACCCGCGAGAGTTCTGCAATTGCTTCAGGGCCGATACCATCACCGGGTAACAGCAGTATTGAAACGTTGTTCATTGTGGGGCCTGTTAGGAACTGGCAGGTGCGAGCCAGCTGTGCGTTTCTGTAGTGGTCTTTTCAAAACCTGCGATGCTTGATTCTTTTTCAAGTGTCAGTGCTATCTCATCGAGGCCGTTTAACAAACAGTGCTTTCTGAATTCATCGAGCTCGAATTTATGTTCGAGTCCGTCCGGAGCCGTCAGGGTTTGTGCTTCAAGGTCAACGGAAAATCTGGCGTTTGATCCGGCCTCTGCCTGACTGGTGAGGTCATCGATTATATCCTGTGGCAACTTTATCAGCAGCATGCCGTTTTTAAACGCATTGTTGTAGAAAATATCTGAAAAGCTACTTGCAATAACACAGCGGATACCAAAATCTTCAAGTGCCCAGGCGGCATGTTCACGTGATGATCCACAGCCGAAGTTATCACCGGCAATTAAAAAGTTTGCTTGCTTGTAGGCATCTTTGTTTAGCACGAAGTCAGGATTGTCACTGCCGTCGTCGTTGTAGCGCATCGAGTGAAACAAGCCTTTACCCAAACCGGTACGGCTGATGGTTTTGAGATACTGCTTTGGAATGATCATGTCGGTGTCGACGTTGATCATCGGTAGTGGTGCGGCAACGCCTGTCAGTTCTTTGAGTGCTTTCATGCGTTAGTTATTGTCCGAACATCGGTGAGCTTTCCGGTGACTGCAGCGGCGGCAGCCATTGCGGGTGACATCAGGTGAGTACGACCGCCGTGGCCCTGGCGTCCCTCAAAGTTTCTGTTTGAGGTTGAGGCACAACGCTCCTGTGGCTTTAAGCGATCAGGGTTCATACCGAGGCACATCGAACAACCGGGCTCGCGCCAGTCAAAGCCAGCTGATTTTATTATATCTGCGATGCCTTCTTCTTCAGCTTGCTTTTTTACCAGACCTGAACCGGGGACCACCATAGCGCTGACATTTTCAGCAATTGTTTTGCCTTCTACCACTTTGGCAACAGCGCGCAGGTCTTCGATTCTGCCGTTGGTGCAGGAACCGATAAAGACTTTATCTATTTCAATTTCAGAGAGTGATTCGCCTGCGGTCAGTCCCATGTAGTCCAGTGATCTTTGTGCCGCGGCTCGTTTATGTTCGTCTTTAAAGGAATCCGGGTTCGGTACTTTGTCTGTGATTGGCAATGCATCTTCGGGTGATGTGCCCCAGGTGACTATCGGTGCAATTTTACTTGCATCAAGTTCAACGGTTAAGTCGAAGACGGCATCTTCATCTGTTTTAAGTGTATTCCAGTACGCAACTGCAGCATCCCAGTCCGCACCTTTAGGTGCTTTAGGGCGGCCTTTAAGATAGGCAAAAGTTTTTTCATCGGGTGCGACCAGGCCTGCACGTGCTCCACCTTCAATGGCCATATTACACAAGGTCATTCTGCCTTCCATACTGAGGTCCGATATTGCCTCGCCACGGTATTCAATAACGTGGCCAGTGCCACCCGCGGTGCCGGTCTCTGCAATCACCGCCAGTGTCAGGTCTTTTGCCGTGACTCCTTCCGGCAACTTACCTTTGACCAGTACCTGCATGTTTTTGGATTTGTTCTGCAGCAGAGTCTGTGATGCCAGTACGTGTTCAACTTCCGAAGTACCGATGCCGTGAGCCAGCGCACCGAAGGCACCGTGAGTGGCAGTGTGAGAGTCTCCGCAGACAACTGTTGTGCCTGGCAGAGTGAAGCCTTGTTCGGGACCAATGATGTGAACGATGCCCTGGCGGATATCGGTTTCGTCGTAGTACTCGACACCGAATTCATCTGTGTTGCTGCGCAGCGTATCGATTTGCAGTTTGCTTTCAGGGTCGTTGATGCCCTTGGTGCGATCCGTTGTCGGAATGTTGTGATCGACCACCGCGAGTGTTAACTCGGGACGTCTGACGGGCCGTTTGTTTAGTCGTAAGCCCGAGAATGCCTGCGCACTGGTGACTTCATGCACCAGGTGGCGGTCAATATAAATGAGACAGGTACCGTCAGGTTCAGTGCTGACAACGTGAGCATCCCAGATCTTGTCGTACAGGGTTCGGGCTGGCAATGGAGACCTCTTCTAGAGCGAATTTTCACTAAAGAGGTCAATGGTAGAGTGCTGCGAGTGAGGCTGCAACGCCCGTCTTTAAAACAGGCGTTCCGGGGGTAGTTTGATTTTAGCCGTGCAGTGCTGTTTTCGCGGTAGCACTGGTACTTCCGGCTTGTGCGTTGGTGCTGGCGAATGTCAGTGCGATAGCAGCGGCAAGCAGAACTGCGAATATCCCCGCTGCAGCCAACAGGTTCAGTCCTCTGGTCGCCGATTTACGTTGCTCGAGTGTTGTTGAACTGTACATTTGTCGAATTCCCTTAGAGTTAGTCTGAAACCAGAGCTCTCTTCAGATCGTAATATTCCGAGTGACTTTGGTTCGATCACCGTATGATGCACTAAGTATGTTAAGAAAACTGTGCAATGTGTTACAGAATCTGAACATCTATCCTTATTTAGGTGGTTTTTATTCCGTTCGTGCAGTTTTGTCCTGGGAGAAAACTGACACAGCCCGGTAAGAATGTGATGCAGTTTGGTGACAATTGCATGACTATGTTTTATGCTACAACCAGCTGGTTCCGCAGGTATTGGAAAATACCAGCAATTACAGGAGCTTAATTGATGTCACTTCTTATCTGTGCTGCTATTGCATTCATGTGTCTGACAGCAATTTCAAGACGAACTGATCCGTAATTGTTACGTTTCTACGATGGGTCCCGGTACTAATCACCCCTCCCTAAGCTCCTTTTAATCACCAATTTCCGTATCTTGCAGGAAGTTAAGTTGTTTAAACAACTTCTGGTCACAACCAGCCCTCCTGATACTTCTAATCCCTGGTTCGACCTCGGCCTCCAGTGTCTGTGCTCCGGGTTTGGTGCGCCAGCTTCTTGAAGAGGATTTCAGTGTTGCACTCGCACTGTCAGATAAGCTGTGCCTGACAGCTGGCGCGGGCTTTCGCATTACAATAGCGTTTGTCTCTGCGGTGTACAGCGTTGCACAGTTAAACTGCGGCTACCTCAATCCCGCAGTGTGATCAGCATTGAACCCATTCCGCCTTGCAGTGACGCTCGCTCTCGTTATGGTTTTGCTAAACGGCTGCCGCAACCTGCCTGTGCCGGAACCGGGAATCGGTGAGCCGGTCGACTGGTCGGCGCTGCCTGAATGGCAAAGTGATGATCTTTCAGAAGCATGGCTTGCACTGGATCAGCAGTGTCCGCGTATGAACCGACGGGATACAAACTGGCTGCCCATCTGTGCGGCTGCTGATGAGCTGCAAAATCCAACAAGCGACCAGGCGCGTGAGTTTTTTGAAACGCATTTCAAGCCGCATCGGATACATGCTAAAGGCGGAAAAACCGAGGGTTTGATTACCGGCTACTACGAGCCGTTGTTAAACGGCAGCCTGACGCGCACTGACAAATATCAATATCCCATTTATTCAGCTCCGGAGGAAATGCTGACGATAGATCTTGCCGAGGTGTATCCGTCATTGGAAGGTATGCGCCTGCGTGGCAGATTGGAAGGCAACAAGATAGTTCCTTTTCATTCGCGTGCAGTCATTGATGGTGAAGAGCAACCACTATCGGGCAGGGAACTGGTGTGGATCGATGATCCGTATGGGTCCTTCTTTCTACAAATACAGGGTTCCGGACGCGTCAAGCTTGCAGACGGAAGCATCAAAGGTTTGAACTATGCAGATCAAAACGGTCATCCGTATGTTGCTATCGGTAAAACACTGGTAGAGAAAGAACAGATTCCTCTGGAAGAAGTCAGTCTGTTTACCATACGTGAATGGCTAACCAACAATCCGTCTCGTGCTGACGAAATTCTGAACTCTAATCCGAGTTATGTGTTTTTCACTTTGCGTGAAGATGCTACAGAGAATGCACGTGGTTCACTAAATGTCCCGTTGACACAGGCGCGCAGTCTTGCGGTTGATAAATCGGTTATTCCACTGGGTACACCGGTTTGGCTCGATACAACACTGCCGGATGGTTCTGAGTTTCAGCGTTTGATGGTGGCTCAGGATACCGGTGGTGCAATTAAAGGACACGTGCGCGCTGATGTATTTTTCGGCTCTGGTGATGAGGCAGAGCGACTGGCTGGTGAGATGAATCAGGCAGGTAGTCTGTATGCTTTGCTGCCGATCGTCAGCGAGTGATCAGTGCACAGGCGGTAGAGGGAAGTTTATTTGCTTGAAAAGTAACCAATTCATCACTATATATCATGGATAACTGAGCAATCTATAACCGGTAACTTGCCAAAGCGTCTGGCAGTTATCGCAACAGGAGGTGACTATGTTTGAATCAATGGGACTGGCTGTTTTAGTTGGTGCGGCGGTACTGCTGCTTTTATTTCTAAAGTCTTTTATTCGCATAGTGCCTCAGAATGAAGCCTACATTGTCGAAAGACTCGGCAAGTACAACCGTACATTGCTTGCAGGTTTTCACATCACGGTTCCGGTAATTGAACGAGTGGCTTATCGTCACTCGCTTAAAGAATATGCTGTAGATGTTGCATCGCAGCAAGCGATTACCCGTGACAACGTAGCGCTTGGTATCGACGGCGTGTTGTATTTAAAGATCATGGATCCAAAGTCTGCGTCGTACGGTGTAGAGAATCTGCAGTTTGCAATCACGCAGCTCGCACAGACAAGCATGCGTGCCGAGATTGGAAAGCTATCTCTGGATGATACATTTGAGTCGCGTGAAAACATCAATGCCCATGTAACCAACGCCATTGATCAGGCTTCAGAGGTATGGGGTACTAAAGTTCTGCGTTATGAAGTAAAAGATATCACCCCGCCGGCTACCATTCTTGAAGAAATGGAAAAACAGATGGGTGCCGAACGCGAGAGGCGTGTTCAGGTAACCACATCAGAAGGTTACAGGCAGTCCCAGATTAATCGTGCAGAGGGTGATCGTGAAGCACAGATTCTGCGTGCACAAGGTACGGCTGAAGCGCTGACCATAGAAGCCACCGCAAGAGCTGAGGCAATCAGAACAATCTCTGCTGCTATCAATACAGAAGGCGGGTCTGCAGCAGTAGCGCAACAGCTCGCAGAACAATATGTTGCTGCATTCGAGAAGCTGGCACGCGAAGGTACTGTTGCACTGCTGCCGGGTGATGGTACCGACGTCGCAGGCATGGTTGCTAAAGCTTTTACTGCATTTGATTCTTTAAAATCAAGAGTAGACGCTGGCACGTCAGCACCCGGAGTAAGCTGATGAGTAATCCTTTTTGGTTGTTTCTTGTTATCGGTGTAGGGCTTCTTGCTATTGAAATGCTGGTCTTTCAGTTCACTACCTTCTGGTTGTTTTTTATTGGCCTGGGTGCATTGGTTGCTGCGGTTTTTGCGTGGCTGACTGTGGATGCCAGTTTTCTGATGACAACTCTGGTGTTTGTTGTTGCCTCGGCAATAATTACTGCCGTGTTGTATTCACCTTTGAGAAGATGGCAAAAAGAACCTTCCGGAATCTCCGGCAATAATGCGGTCGGTCAAAAGGTGTCGGTGAAGACCACCATCAGCAGGCAATCCACTGGCACTGTCTACTGGTCCGGTAGTGACTGGCAGGCGGAACTTGCGGAAGATCAGGACGAGGAAATCGCCGCCGGAGACCGTGCTGTTGTGGTCGCAGTTGAAGGTATCAGGCTGGTAGTCGCTCGACAGATCTGAGTGGCAGTTCTGCCGCTGATTTGGGAAATATTCTGAATCTGATGTTTCTATGGACCACACAACGGGAACTGATGCCCAATGGATCGGTCTCTACTGGATGCCCGCCGGTAGCATTCGTCATGATTCATCTGTTTAAGCACATCAACCAGTTAAAATCTCGTCGCGGGATTGTGCATATACTTGCAGGGCTGGTTGCGGTCGCTTGCGCTAATGGACAGGCCCAACAAGTTGAACGTGTTGCCGAGTTTGAGCAGTGGCCCGGCGTCTCGCAAATGATCAGTTATCGAGATCGGATCTGGCTGGTTAACAGTGAGCCGTTCACAGATACAAACAGCGCTGATGTTTACAGCTATTCAATTGATGATGACTCTCTGCGCTATGAGCGCAGTCTCTTTACTCAGGATGTAGGTGCTCCGGTGATCTACAACGGCTTGTTGCACTGGCCGTTCGAAGATCCTCGTCGCAGTGCCGGCTCGGGTGAATACGCTGTTACCGATGGTGTGCACTGGCAGTGGCGGACCATGCAGTCCGGTAGTGTGATGCATGTGCATGCAATGAACGTCTGTGATGGTGATCTGGTAGCGGCAACCGGCTCATGGACAGGCCAGTTACACCGCCTGGGTGATAACAATGAATGGCAGGTTGAATATGATTATCCGGCCGCAGAAAATCGCTTCAGCCGGATTGTCAGTGTTGCTCAACTGGGCGACGATTGCCTGCTTGGTGCCGCCGCAAAAGGCAAAGATGAAGCCAAGCTGCTTTCACTGCAGGGTGATGAGCCCGAGCCCGCAGGTGGATGGCCAAGCAGCGAACGTGTCGATTACCTTACCCGGCACCAGCAAGCCTTGTACGCGTTTTCTGACGCCAAAGGTGCGCGACAATTAATACGTTATGACGGTGAGCAGTCCCGTGTGATTTTACTGCCTGATAATCATCGACCGCGTGCTATGCATTCAGATGGTGACAACCTTTGGCTGGTTGCCCACAACCGCAACGACAATGATAAAACCGGCAGTCTATGGCAATACACTGATAACCATGAATTCAAACTGGTGCAGTACTTTGAAGAGGTGCCGATTTCTCTGGCCAGTCTGAATGGCGCGATTGCAATCGGAACCTATGCAAAATCCGGCGCCGCTCTGCTGTTGTATAAACAGGTTGCCTCAGTGTCTGCAAAGTCTTCATCAGAGTTGTCTCAAGATCCGTTGTTGCCAGTTGAAGCAGAATCGGCAGAGCTGGATTCTGAATTGGTGGATTCGCTATACAAAGATCTGCTGGATATTATTTCCGACCCCGAGAACACTGCAAGCTATGCACGTATACTGCGACGCAACCTCGGCAGGCATCCTGAGCTGAAAACACCGGAGTTTGGTGCAGCACTGATGCGTGTGTTGTCTGTACCCATTGAGGGTGAACCGACAACTATGTTCACTGGACAGTCAATTAGTCGACAGGATCTGATCCACTGGTTCCTGATTACCACACTTGCAATCAATGGCCATGGTCGGATTGATCCTGTTTGGATAAATTCCGGTCCTGACTTAATAGTGCCTGACAGCAAAAAAGTATTTGATCCATCTATCGCCTCTATAGTGGCCAGTGGCTGGTTGCAGCAAGATGACAAGCCGTTGCTCAAAGAACTGTTTATACGGTTAAATAACACATCGGACCCGTTATGGGTGAAGTCGGACATCATCGGTGCTTTAACCGCCATAACTGAACAGCGGTTTGGTTACGATGTGTCAGCCTGGAATCTATGGTGGAGCAGGCAATAGATTTATTGTGACGGACTTCCCGGTCTGTTTTGGACCCACTGCGCTTAAGGAGCAGTATTGTTTTGAAATATTTGAATAATCAAATATTGTTCATATTTGTATGATTTTTTGACGACAATCTTATTACCACGCAGCCATGCAAAGCGGGACTTGTGCATTGCAGCAAAAGTAAAAGTCAGCAAGTGTTGTATACTCATTTGATGTCCACCGCTACATTTATAAATGGCGTGTCTTGCGTGAACCGTAAGTCTCTTTTATTTGCGTTGATTATATTCCTCTATTCGGGCTGTGTATTTTCCCAGCCGTCACAGGGGAATTGCATGGCAGCACCGGAACTGGAAGTTTCCGGTAATAAGACTATCACAGTCGATTCTGTTCGCCAGTTGTTTAGAGCGGTTAATAATGCTGCGGAAAATACAACTATAATGATCAGGCCGGGCCTTTACCGTCTGACCAGTACGATCAGTGTAACCACAGACAATCTGACAATACGAGGCCTCGGCAACCGTTGCGACCAGGTTGTTCTGCTTGGCAACGGTATGGACAATGAAAACCATCGCGGCGTTACTTCCGGATTCTGGATTAATGCTAAAAATACCACTATTGCGAATATGACTATTGGTGAAGTCTACTACCATCCGATACAGATAAACGGCGCTGCCGATGCACCGAGGATATACAACCTCAGGATGGTTAATGCAGGGCAACAGTTCGTTAAATCGAATCCCCTGCCTTCCGGTCAGGGGGTGAACAACGGCATTGTTGAGTACAGCATAATGGATTATACCGATGGTCCGCCAAAAACAGATCATAGTGGATCAGGTATAGGGTACACGCAGGGAGTCGATGTACATGGCGGCGACGGCTGGCGTATCAGTAACAACAAATTTTTAAATTTCCATACCCCGGACAACGCTGACCATCTTTGGAATCCGGCCATACTGATGTGGCGTGGTTCCAGCAATACCGTTACTGAAAATAATCTGTTCTTTAATGTAGACAGAGCAATCGCCTATGGCCTTAATGAACGAAACGGCGGCGATCATAGCGGCGGTGTTATAAGAAACAACGTGGTGTTTATGTCCCCCGGACTCTATTCTAATTCCCGCAGGTGGGATGCCGATGCATCGATTATATTGTGGGACTCGCCGGGTACTAAAGTACTTCACAATACAATACTCACAAATAACAACACCCCGTTTGCAATAGAGTCGAGATTTAAAAACTCAGGCGTGGTTTTCAAGAATAATCTTACTGATTCACCAATTGTTCACAGTGCAGGTGGTGTTAAACGCAGTGTTTGTAAGTATTCAGCACTTTGCCGGAATTATCGGCTGGCTTATCAGGAAGACAATGAGATAGAGGCAGATTCTGTGTGGTTTATGAATCCCTCTAGCGGTGACCTTCGCTTACACGAGAATGCCAGGTCATTCATACAGCCGGTTCAACAGCATCCGGATGCGGTACTCGATTATCGCGGGGTGATCAGACCGCCGTCAGCCACTCCCGGAGCAGTGCAAATAGAGTAATTAAAATAACGCAGTTGTTTATCTTAACCTGTTACTTGCTTGTATTTTATACCTGGCCCCGACGCTATCTACATAAACAATGCCGTGAATTCAGTAAACCGTCTCCCCATTGATGATATTGCAGATGAAGTGTGTGAATCACTCAGGCAAAGCAATGTTGTACTGCAGGCGGAACCCGGTGCTGGTAAAAGTACCGGTCTTCCGTTAAGCCTTCTCAAGTCCGGGTTCGACGGTAAAATCCTTATGCTTGAGCCGCGCCGGATCGCCGCGCAAAACGTCGCATCAAGACTTGCAGCGCAACTCGACGAACCCTTGGGACAGCGTATAGGGTTACGCATGCGTGGTCGTACGGTTGCCTCTAAAACAACGCGCCTTGAAGTAGTTACAGAAGGGGTGCTTACCCGGATACTACAGAACAATCCGTTGCTTGATGGAATTTCCGTGGTTATCTTCGATGAATTCCATGAGCGCAGTTTACACGCCGATCTCGGGCTTGCGCTGTGTCTCGACGTACAGCGTGAGGTGCGTGAAGATCTCAGGTTGTTATTGATGTCTGCAACCCTCGATGGTGATGGCCTGTGTAACCACCTTGGACTTAAAGAACCTCTAACTTGTAGCGTGCGCCAGTATCCTGTGGAAATCATCTGGCGAAATATTGGCCGGTCGTCACTGCTACAAGTTGCATCGCAAACAGTACTTGAAGCTACTCAACAACACCCAGGAGACACTCTGGTGTTTCTGCCCGGCGTCTCCGAGATAGAAGAGGTAGCGCGTATATTGCGCGGCAGGCTGGCAGATAATATTGTACTACACCGACTGCATCGGGGCGTTGACGCCATGGCCCAGGCTGCAGCGACCAGCGCCAATAAAGATTCAGTTAATCACAGGCGTGTGATCCTTAGTACCAGTATTGCGGAAACTTCTATAACTATTGACGGTGTAGGTATAGTGATCGACTCTGGTATAGAACGTCGCGCACGGCTTGATACCTCCTCAGGTATAGAGCGACTTGAATCTGTAATGTCGAGTAAGGCCAGTGCAGTGCAACGTGCAGGAAGAGCAGGCCGTACGTCTGCAGGAGTGTGTTATCGCCTTTGGTCTGAAGAATCACATGCCAGCCGTGCTGCCAGTTGGCAGGCTGAGATACTGCGTGCTGAACTATCGGCTTTATTGCTCGAGGCCGGACAATGGGGCGCTTCCGATATCTACAATTTGCCATGGATAGATGCGCCTCCGTCGGGTGCAGTGGTTCAGGCCAGATCGCTGCTGGTGCAACTTGGGATCTGGTCAAATGATGGACTCACCTCCCACGGCAGATTAGTTGCAAAGCTGCCGGTTGATCCGCGAGTCGGTCATATGCTCCTGTGGGGTGCAACAAGAGGTTTTTTACAGCAGGCAACGGCACTGGCTGCTTTGCTTGAAGATATGCCAGCTCAGTCCGGTGCAGATTTTTCATTAGTTTCTGATCGTCTGTCATCAAGTCAAAAGCGTAAGCAAAAACAGTTAATCACGCTGCTGCAACAGACAATTGATATAAATGATACAGCGGCAGAACAAATAGATACGGGTGTGCTGTTGGCGCAGGTATATCCTGACCGTATAGCCAAACGACGCACGACCAGGCCGGACGACTCTGATATACGCTATCAGCTGAGTGGTGGTGCCGGTGCAGTGCTGCGGGAGGAAGATCCTGTTACTCAGCATGAGTATATAGTTGTTGTAAGCCTCGGTGGTCACGTTACAGCCGGAGGGCGCGATGCGCGTATTTTTTCAGCACATGCGCTCGATATAAAAGAACTACAGTTTTGGTGTGAAAATCGTTTTGAAATGCATGAACTGGTTCAGTGGGATGAAAAACTCGAACGAGTGATAGCAGAGCGACAGCATAGAGTCGGCGCGTTGGTAGTAGACAGACAGGTCATCACAGATATCAGTGACGAACAGTGTTCCGAGGCACTGATTCAAGGCTTAAGAAAAGCCGGCATAGACAGTCTCAACTGGTCTGAAGAGTCGCGCGAATGGCAGGCGAGGGTAGAGAGATTGCGGGCAGTAGAAGGGCATGATACTGATCTGCCTGCAGTTGATGATAAGACCTTGCTGGCAGAGCTTGAAACATGGCTTCTTCCTTATGTTAGTAACATCAACAGTCTAAAAAAACTCAAACAGCTGAGTTTAATGCCTGTGTTGAAGGCATTGCTTACCTATCCGCAGCAGCAACGGCTTGATAGTTTGTTGCCGATAAAATACAAAGTGCCGAGCGGAGCATCACACAAGCTTTGTTATACTAATGAAGGCAACCCGGTACTGTCGGTGAAGTTACAGGAGATGTTCGGCTGCCGGGAAAATCCGAGCGTTGCGGATGGACGTATACCGTTGAAGGTTGAGTTGTTATCGCCGGCACGCAGACCGGTGCAGATAACCGAGGATCTCGGCAACTTCTGGCACAACAGTTATCCGGATGTTAAAAAGGATCTGGCGGGAAGATACCCCAAACATCCATGGCCAGATAATCCGCTTGATGCGAAAGCCACAGCCTACACAAAATCAGCAAGAACAAACCGAGGCTAACCTGCATTATTCATGAGGCGACCGGCGAATTTAGCTCTTATGTCTTTCTTTATAGTGTTAGCAGAGAATTTATGTTTAATTCTAAAATGA
>CAZKAQ010000018.1:0-47743 GCA_964550655.1 uncultured Granulosicoccaceae bacterium | reverse complement strand
GTTGCCAAGGCCGGATCTGCGAAGATCCGTTATAGTGAATGTTCCTGGCTCGTCACAGCCCATACGCAAACTTGCCATTAGTATGCTTTTCAAACATTTAGTCCGTGAACCACGTTCACTTTTTGCTCCATTTAATAAACCAATCACACCCATGCAAGCAAGACGTTTCCAGAATTTCCAGATTTAATTGCAGGCTGATAGACTGCGCACCATACCTTTACGGTAGCCGTGATGCCGCCGCTGAAATTAATCCACACCCGCCTAAATACAGACACACTATGCGCATTATTCAAATATCGGACAGCCATATTGCGCATGATATACCCCAACGCCTTACAGACCTTGATGACTGCGTTGCTGAAGTCAACTCCCAAAACCCTGATCTGGTTATTCACACCGGAGATATCACACATAACGGTCTGCCGCAGGAGTATAACGCTGCCTGCAAAAACCTTGAAAAACTCAAAGCTCCGTACTTTCTACTGAACGGCAACAAGGATTCCCGCGATCTTATCTTTAAAACCTTCTCCAGTCACAGCTACCTGAAACAAGGCAACGGCTTTATCCAGTATTGTATTGAGCAGGAAACCGTTCGGCTGTTAGTCATTGACACGGTGCGGGAATCAACCAGTAAAGGTGAACTATGCGCTAACCGTTTAAAGCATTTAGAATCAATGCTTGCGGCAAATACACGCAAGCCCGTAATAATCTTTATGCATCACTCACCGTACGTAGTAACCGAAATACCCGATCCCTGCCAGTTTCATCAATGGGATGAGGTGGATGCATTGGAAACCCTGTTGTCCGGGTTTAACAATATACAGGCGATCTACTGCGGTCACGTGCATCGGAACGTGCAAGGGTCAATTGCTTCTCTGCCGGTACATGTGTTGTCATGTATGGCCAGAGATCTGCGCAAAGGCGAGTTAAGCGAAGAGGACAAGACTCGTCCAATGTATCGGGTAATTGAAGTAGCAGAGTAAAGCCCGGTCTGCTTGTGGCAAAGCAGCGATCGCTACAGTGCGAGTCATTGGCGCAAAAATCAACCGCTGACTTTACCAACCTTCACCTTCGTGTGGCCGCTTTGCTGATACCTGGTTAGCGTCTGTTTTCTTCTGCCACAACCGGGACGATCAGCAGTCGCGCCGGAGTCGCTGTCGGTGTTTGCATTCTCGGTATTCTTTTCACCGCCATAGCCTGTGCTGTCGCAGTCGGAGCGAAATAGTTCGTCCTCCTCCTGGGCTGTGGCAGACGCTGTTCCTGCAAGCAGAAAAGCAGCACCGGCACGGATAAAGCGCCTGCGCCCGGTATTGTCCTCAACAATGACAGTATCCTGCTTTTTCATCTGTACTCTCCCGAGTGACTGTCACACAAACTAGCAAAGACTGTTTGATACGGTCAAGTCTCTCCATCAAACGTGATTGCCATCAACCATAATTGCTCCGGCCCCGATCAACTGCCTGCAGAGTGCGAGCTTCTGTTCATTGTCCAGTGCCGGAATGTCACCGACCTTTTTAATCCCGTTGCCGATAATGGCATCTACTGCATTGGACATCGGCGCTTCAAAGGTCAGCACAACCCCGCGCAGGCGAAGCTTGAGTTGATCTTGTCTTTTTTCAATGCCATATATACTCGAATCCTGCACCGAAATTTGCGACTGAAGTGAGACCTCAGGCACCACAATTGACTCAGAAGGCTGCTGCAGAGCGATTTCATCTGCAAGTCTTGAAAGTGCTTCAAGATAAACCGGCTCAGAAAACAGGTTTTCTGCTTTTTTGTAAAGCTCAGTCAAATCGATAGGCTGCTGGAGATCAATAGCGGATCGCCACTCGACATCGCCCTCAGCTGCCACTTGTATCATCTCTTGCATAAGATCCCGCAACACAAACGGAAAAGCGCCAAGTGTAATATGAAGCGATGGCTCACCTTTGTCGGCTATTGCATCGTGCACAATACCTCGCGGGATATACAGTGTATCGCCGGCGGAAATATCTACTTCATCCACTATCTGGCTATCGTTGTTACTGTCGGGCGTGTAGGTATCATCTGTGAACGGCAGTTTAATGCCGGTATTATAAAATCGGAATTTCTTCCGACCTGCAAGCTGCAACACAAATACATCATGCGTATCGTAGTGTGAATGAAAACCCTGGTTACCGGCTGGTGACAAATAGACATTCGCCTGACATAACATTTGAAAATCCCGGCTGAACCGGGCACAGAGTATCTGCAATGGCTGAAATTTTTTATGCGCCTCAGATACAACAATCGTCGCCCCCTGTGAATAACACTGCATTATTTTTTCAGGACAAATTAATTTTTTATCAATGGTGTAGTCCGCCACAGACACCGCACTACTCGCATTTATTGCCTGAACATCCGGAAAATACGCTTCACCGTTTTGTACAAGCTGAACTATTTTCTCCCCTGACAACAAACTATCAAAATGCCCGGAATCCGCACGTTCAATATGCAGCGGCTGAATTTCCCAATATTCTTTGACAAACTTATCGTAGGCCAGCGGAGTTAAAATAGCATTATTCGTCATAACCAAATTTTAGATTTGTGTTGTTTCATGGCTTAGCGTACCTGAAAGTACGTTACATAATCACTATTTGACAAATGTAACCGCGCATATGAACATGACGCCGCCTTGTGATTGTAAGGGCAATCCATAAAACACCCGCTTAGCGCTCAGACCAAAGCAACCGCCGTCATACCTCACCAATTAGCTTAACCTGCATTATTCATGAGGCGACCTGTGGATTTAGCTCTTATGTCTTTATTTGCAGCACTTGCAGTGAATTTATGTTCAAACCTAAAAATAGCAGACTGTCTATTCGACGCCAGAGCCAATAGCGCGTCACATCTCACCCTGGCCCCTTCGGCGCGTGGCGGGCCACGCTTCTCAGGCGCCAGGGTGACCTGTTTAGCGCTATTGACTCTGGGCGCCGAATCCTCATAAATAATGCAGGTCAACGGACAACCCCATCAATGAGTAAAGAAGGTATTACACGTGTTGCCGCCTATGGTCTTTTGCAGCAGGACAACAAAATGCTTTTATGCCGCCTGTCTCAAAGCGTTGGCATGAATCCCGGCTGCTGGACCTTACCCGGTGGTGGCATTGACTTCGGTGAAGATCCCGAAGTCGCAGTGGTTCGTGAGTTCATGGAAGAAACCGGACTTACCGTTAAAGTGAAAGAACTCGCGAGTGTTGATTCACTGTTTGACAGCATGCCGGGCTGGCCACCTATGCACAGCATTCGTATTATCTACAGGGTCGCCTACGTATCCGGGGAGCTGCAGTTTGAAAACGAAGGAAGTACTGACCTGTGTGCCTGGCACACGCATGCCGCAGTCAATGAGCTGCCACTGGTTGATCTTGCGAAAAAGGGAACCGCACTGGTATTTGCACCAGTTAGTTAGTATTTAACCCGGACTATTCACGAAATTGACGGCATCTCACTTGACCTTTGATTCCACAGCTACGCGCCCCGAGCAAATTTTTTCTTTTGCAAATATCCGGGTCTACGTCGAATTTTTTTAACGCAGCTATGGCGACTGTGGCTGTGAAAAGTCTGTTACCGAACTTCCCGCACGACCCACTAGTTTTCTGAAGCTTCCTGTACGCATACTGCAGCTTTTTTATTGCTATAGCCGGCTTCTTCATAGACCTGCTGCGGACATACCTCCAGCACATCACTGTTAAGGTCGCGCAGATAGATGGTATCGGGCAATGGCACAATACACTGCTGTAGTGCTTGCTCTGAAAGTGCAATGCATGCCTGCTTGGTAAAACCCATACAGGCGGTGAATTCCTCAGATTGACACAATACCTGCGAAGCCTCACGGGATAACTTGATCATCAGAAATTTCGACAACTTACCTGAATCCTGAGCGATCGCCCAGCCAGCTACCCCGGTGGCAGCAACTACCACGGCCAATACACAACTCAGCACTGGCAGGCTAAAAATCTTAAGGTATTTGAATCGTCCTGGCATGTGGTTCTCGACTGATCGATTTTGGAAAGTTCATCTTAACCTGAATGCGCTAACTGATCCGTACACACTACGGATTCGATGCTTCAATAATGCGCCGGTGGCAACCCTGCGCACGACACTTTCATACTGTTTAACAGGCAGCACCGAGGACTTCGGCAGCAGACGACGGAGTGAATCCACATCGCGATGCTCCGTTTGTAAAATCAGATTGGTGTCAATTTTAAAACAAACAACTCACAAAGAAGCAATCTCAAGGATTTTCTCGTATAATGGCGGGCTGACCCTTGAAGTTCCAGACAGGACCAAAACGTGATCTCAACTGCCAATGTCACCATGCAGTTCAGCGCCAAGCCGCTGTTCGAAAATATCTCGGTAAAATTCAGCGACGGTAATCGATACGGATTGATTGGCGCAAACGGCTGCGGCAAGTCGACCTTCATGAACATTCTGAACGGAGAACTCGAACCTTCTTCCGGCAACGTCAGCATTTCACCCAATGACCGCGTCGGTAAACTTAATCAGGATCAGTTCGCCTTTGAAGAATACAGCGTACTCGACACCGTCATCATGGGTCACACCGAACTATGGAAAGTAAAACAGGAACGCGAGCGCATCTACAGCCTGCCCGAAATGTCTGAAGAAGAAGGCATGCAGGTAGCAGAACTTGAAAATCGTTTTGCAGAACTCGATGGGTACACTGCAGAAAGTCGCGCCGGTGAGTTTTTAGCAGGTGCAGGCATTGAAGAGTCACTGCATGCAGGCCCGATGAGTGAAGTAGCACCCGGTTGGAAACTTCGTGTACTTTTAGCTCAGGCATTATTTTCAGCACCGGATATTCTGCTGCTCGACGAACCAACCAATAACCTCGACATCAACGCAATCAGATGGCTCGAAGGTGTATTGAGAACGCAGGAAAGCACGATGATCATCATCTCGCACGATCGTCACTTTTTAAATGCAGTCTGCACACACATGGCAGACATCGACTACGGTGAACTACGCGTCTATCCAGGCAACTATGATGACTTCATGACAGCATCAACGCAGGCGCGTGAAAGAATGCAGTCGGATAACGCAAAGAAGAAATCACAAATCGCAGAGTTACAACAGTTCGTCAGTCGTTTCTCAGCCAATGCATCAAAGGCTCGTCAGGCAACATCGCGCGCCAAACAGATTGAAAAAATACAACTTGAAGATATAAAACCGTCAAGCCGTGTCAGCCCGTACATCCGCTTCACTCAGGAGAAAAAGCTGCACAGGCTTGCACTGACCCTGGAAGGGCTAGGCCACGGTTTTGACGAAGGCCCGCTTTACACTGGCGGCGAACTACTACTTGAAGCAGGCACACGGCTGGCTGTCATCGGTGAAAACGGCACAGGTAAAACCACTTTTCTGAAGCTTCTGATGAAGGAACTGCAGCCAAATGACGGCAAAGTGCAGTGGGCAGAGAACGCCACACTGGGATACTGCCCTCAGGACAGCAATGATCAGTTCGACAATGACCTCAGTCTGTTTGACTGGATGACTCAGTGGCGCAAACCGGATCACGACGATCAAATCGTTCGCAGTACGCTGGGAAGGTTATTGTTTTCAAATGACGATTTCAAAAAACAGGTCAAGGTTTGTTCCGGTGGAGAGAAAAATCGTTTGTTGTTTGGCAAGCTGATCATGACATCACCTAACGTTCTCATACTCGACGAACCAACTAACCACCTGGATATGGAATCCATCGAATCTCTGAACTTGGCCCTTGAGCACTATGAAGGCACATTAATATTTGTCAGCCATGACCGTGAGTTTGTCTCTTCACTGGCTAACCGGGTGATAGAAATCAAAGACAACAAGCTGAATGACTTCACAGGCACCTATGAAGAACTATTGGCAAGCAAAGGCGAACAGGACGCTGCTGCCAACTTTTAGGCAACTGCGGGTGAGCTTTACAAAGAACTGAAAACATCAGGTTTGTCATTGCACAATCAGATTTTAAGGCCGCCACATGACAACACTTAAAATACTTGCATGCCAGATCACTATTCCGCCGACTGATACGGCTAACAGCAGAGATACACATCTACAACATACCGCAGATAAAGCCGATGAGCATCTAAGTACAGATGCTGCAGATATTCTACTGCTACCGGAACTCTCAACACTCGATTACGCCAGCTCCACCTTTGCAAATCTGACTGAAGTAGCAGAGGAAGATGACGGTAAGTCTTATAAAACATGGAGCAACATCGCCAAAACACACCACTGTTGGGTGCTGTACGGTTACGCAAGGCGCAGCAAGCACGGCTACAGCATCGCTACCGGTGTAGTTAATCCCTCAGGTGACCTCACAGGTGTCTACGAAAAATTGCACCTCGCACAGTTTGGTGCGTCAGAAGAAAAAAACTATTTCAACACAGCCGGCAACCAGCTGCTTGTGTTTGAATGCAACGGCTTCCGCCTCGCCCCGATCATCTGCTACGACCTCCGCTTTGCAGAACTGACCAGAACGTTAGTATTGCAGCACAAAGTCGACTGCATATTACATACAGGCGCTTATGCCAGAGACCCGTCATTTGACAGCTGGCACGCATTTGTAAAAACCAGAGCAATGGAAAACCAGATCTACATGGTTAGCCTTAATCGTGCCGGAGGAAATTATGGACACTCCGTTTTTATGCCTCCGTGGACTGATGAGAACACCCCACCGGTTTTCTTTGCAGAACACGATGAGCAATATAAAATGCTAACGCTCGATAAAGCCGCTATAGCGCAGGCACGTAAAGAATATCATTTTCTCGATGATCGTCTGCCAAGCTACAATTTACCTGCAACCGACATTAATTTTAAGCGCTAAAATCATGCGTTTAATAACGCATGATTTTTCTGACATTCTATTCAGGTCTGATGTTCCGAATCAGATTTAAGACTTAATGAATGCCTGCATTGCTCAAGCACTGTTGCAAAAGCAATTTCAGAGCAACTACCAAACAGTTCGTGCTTTGTCAGTTTTGCTTTAGAAATCGCCGGTGAAGATAAACCACAAAGTACTTTGGTGATGTCAGCGTGTGTTGCCAGCACGTCCGGTTTTGACTTTTGCAGAGTAATAGCGGCTTTCAATACATCAGATGGTACATTGTTCTGTGCCGGACCGCTGATAACTACTGGTTTACGATTTTCACAATAGCTACAGTGACCACAGTCTTTCTGAAGCGCCCGATCAAACCGTTCACACAACGCAGAGGTTTGACACTGATCAAGACTGATCCAGTCCATCACTTGCTGTAAGCGATTGATTTCACGCTCTTGTCGTTTTAACGCATCATCAGAGAGTGTCTGCGCAAGTGTGCCGGCATTATCCGGCCGCCTAAGAATAGTGTAGCGATTACGAACACCGGCAACCTTAACTTCAAGCATACCCTGCTCCCCCAGATAATCCAGTGCTGCAACCAATCGCTGCCGGGGAGCACCCAGCGCAGTTGTTGCTGCTTCAAGGTCAATCTGAAACCAGACACGGTTCTTTACTGCCTGTTTAAACAGATTTGAAATAAACTGCCGTCGATCTTCATCAAAGCGGGAGAGTATTTCTTCTGATGACATCAAAGGTTTGAACTGATAATTGGCGTAAAACGGTGTACCACCTTTCAGATAACCATCAAGCTCCAGGCGCGTCAGCAATGTGCGCAAGACAAGTGGTCGCACATCACACTGGCTCGAGAGTTCAAAGAGTGAAATATCAAATTCAGTGTCATGCACAAAGATTGATTCAGTGAATTTATTCAGCGCTACAGGTGATGGCGTATCAGCATAGATAAAGTTCTGCAGCGGGATGAGATCTTCGCTGCAGGCCAGTGTATGACAAACCGAAGGCTTACCATCACGCCCTGCGCGGCCAATCTCCTGTGAGTAGTTCTCAAGGCTTTTCGGTAAATTGTAATGATAGACCGCACGAATATCAGCTTTGTCTATACCCATACCAAAGGCAATAGTTGCCACAACAATGGCGGTATCAGATTTTATAAACCAGTCTTGCGTATCAGCGCGCTCATTGTCTTTCATACCGGCGTGGTAGTGTCTGGCCTGCAGACCATTAGACTGCAAAAACTGCGCGACGTGTTCAGCGGCTTTCTGCAGAGTTACATAAACTATAGATGCACCTGGCGGACTCTCTTTTAACAGCTCCAGTAGTTTTTTATCACGCTTGGAGGACTCTACTGCCTGAGCACGCAGAGTCAGATTACTGCGGTAAAAACCAGTGCTTATCGCACAGTCAGGACTAATACTAAATTGATCACAAATGTCTTTGAGTACATCTTTTGTTGCAGTTGCCGTCAGAGCAAGCAGACGCTCTGCGTTGCAGGCTTTTGCAAATTCGATCAGTTTTAGATAGTCAGGCCGAAAGTTATGGCCCCATTCAGATATACAATGCGCCTCATCTATGGCAAATAAAGATACTTTTACATTTGCGATTGAAGCACGAAATCTTTCGTTATTGAATCGTTCGGGGGCTACGTACAATAAACGTAAGGTTCCGTTGCGAATATCGTCCATCACCTGTCGATACTCTTCCAGTGTTTGGGTTGAATCGAGTCGGCTGGCTTTTATACCCCGCGCCGCCAGAGCGTCTATTTGATCTTTCATTAACGCCAGCAACGGTGATACAACCAGCGTTAAACCATCGAGGCATAAAGCCGGCAATTGATAACAAAGTGATTTACCACCCCCTGTCGGGAAAACCGCCGCTGCCGATTGACCGGCAAGCAAGCGGGTAATAACTGCCTCCTGACCTTCACGGAATGCGTCGTAACCGAAATGCTTCTTTAGAACCTCAAGAGGCTCGGGTGCATCGCCAGAGGCGGTCATAGATTGTGCTTGTGTCTTAAGATTTGACTGGTGCATGATTACTTCCTACAGCTTAAACTTCAGATCGGGATTGATCAGCCACTACTTTACTGCAGCAATACCTGTTGTGCACGTGTTTTATCGGCTGGTTAGCCGGCCGTTGGCTTTTGGTACTGTATAACATTTCAAATTCTCCTCGCAGGAGATAAACGAGTACCACATCTTCTGCGGAATAAACTGCGATGAACAAGGCACCCGGCTTATCTGACTTTGTCGATCATTTGTGTTACGTTTAAATCATCAGGTGCAGGTATCAGTAAATATTCGACACAGCCACGGCGGCAGCTCCGGGCTTCCGGATAACAGCAAATGAGCAACGCGCTCGACAATTTCAATCCGCAAATACGAAGCTGGTTTGAAGGACGCTTCAAACATCCAACAGCAGTACAAAATGCCGCATGGCCGGTTATTGCCAGCGGCGCGCACTCGTTAATAACCGCACCGACCGGCAGCGGTAAAACGCTGACCGCATTTCTGTGGTCATTAAATCGTTTTGCCAACAATGACTGGCAGCCGGGTGTCACCCGATTGCTGTACGTCTCGCCACTTAAAGCCTTAAACAACGATATACAGCGCAATCTGCTCGACCCTATGCAGGCACTCGCAGATGCAGGTGCGTTACCGCGCCTTAAAGTCCAGACCCGTTCCGGCGATACCTCGCAAACTGATCGTCAGCGTATGCTGCGCAAACCACCGGATATTTTAATCACCACACCTGAGAGCCTGACGCTGCTGCTGACAACCACCCGTGGCAGGCTGGCGCTAAGCACAGTAGAAACACTGATTATCGATGAAGTGCATTCACTGGTCGATAACAGACGCGGTGTTGCGCTGATGGCAGCTGCCGAACGACTACTGCACATCACCGGTAGTCTTCAGCGCATTGCACTCTCTGCCACTGTCAGCCCACTTGAAGAGGTGGCGACCTATATCGGCGGCTATGATGACAAAGGCACTGCAAGAAGTGTCAGCATCGTTAACCCGCCATCCGAGAAAGCTATTTCTCTCAAGGTACATTACCCGGATGAAATAAAAGAAGCAGCGCATAACGGTGAATCTGTATGGGATCCACTGGCAGAGAAATTTCGCGATGTGGCATTAAATAATCGCAGCACACTGTTTTTTACCAACAGTCGCGCAATGGCGGAAAAAATAACACTTAAAATTAATGAACAGTCTCCATCACTGCTTGCCTATGCACATCACGGCTCTCTGGCACGTGAGATACGCGCCGAGGTAGAACGTCGTTTAAAGCAAGGCGAACTGAAGGCCATCGTTGCGACCAGCTCACTTGAAATGGGCATTGATATCGGCAGCCTTGATCAGGTTGTGTTGTTACAATCACCACCGGGCATTGCCGCCACACTGCAGCGCATCGGACGTGCCGGCCACAGCGTCGGCGAGGAAAGTCGTGGTGCTTTATATCCGGTGCATGCAGCAGACTTTGTAGAAGCCGCTGCATTATCAACTGCTACTATAGCGCGAGACCTTGAACCATTAGTGCCACTAAAAGGCGCACTCGATACACTGTCACAGATAATCATCTCGATGTGTGCCAACGAAAAATGGAATGCTGACGATATCTATCAGCTGGTAAAAAGATCAGCAGCTTATCAAAAAACCTCGCGCGAACAGTTTGAACTGGTACTGGAACTACTGTCAGGCCGATATGCAGGCTCCCGCATACGCGAGTTGCAATCGCGTATTGTCTACAACCGCATAGACGGGACAATAACAGCCAAAAAGAATGCTGTGTTTGCATTGTACAACTCCGGCGGCAGTATCCCTGATCGGGGTTACTATCAAATACGTCATGCAGATACAGGCGCTAAAATTGGAGAACTCGATGAAGAATTCGTTTGGGAAGCACGAGTTGGAGATACCTTCGCACTTGGTACGCAACACTGGCAGATCAAACAGATAAACCACAACGATGTACTGGTAAAACAATCTGGCGCCGGCAATGCACCGCCGTTCTGGCGTGCTGAACGCAACAACCGCAGCCATCACTATGCGCAACGTATTGGCGCTTTTCTTTTAAAAGCGAATAACTGGCTTGCTTCCGGCCAACAAAAAAAACTACAGGCACATCTTAAAGATGATCTCTGTTTTGATGAGGGTGCCGCGGTTAAGCTGATTGAATATCTGCAAAGACAAAGAGACAAAAGTGCCACCGACCTGCCACATCGACACCATGTATTACTGGAGCTGGTAGAAACCGGGCCCGGTGGTTACAAAGGGCCGGACAATCAGAAACAACTCGTCTTGCACACACACTGGGGTGGTCGATTAAACCATCCATGGGCACTGGCACTGCAGAGCGCATGGCAGGAGAAATTCTCGGAAACACCAAAACTGCATGCAGACAACGACGCCATTGTCATACAACTGCACAACATGCCTGATCCTGCGCAGGTGATTTCACTTGTCACACCGGAAAATCTAAATTACCACCTGCGACGCTCGCTTGAGAGCTCAGGCTTTTTCGGTACACGCTTTCGTGAATGCGCCGGCAGATTTCTATTGCTACCACGTCAGAGGTTCAATCAAAGACTACCATTGTGGATGAGCCGATTGCAGGCAAAAAAGTTGATGTCAGCAACAATAACGTTTGAAGATTTTCCGGTAATGCTGGAGGCCTGGCGCACCTGCCTTAAAGATGAATTTGAACTACCTGCCCTGACAAGCATGCTGAATGAAGTCGCAGACGGTGTATGCGCATGGAGTTTTATTCACACACAAACACCAACACCTTTTGCGAGTAACCTGACATTTGATCAGATAAATCAGTACATGTACGCAGACGATACACCCGATCAACAGCAGGTCAGTGCACTGTCAGAGGATCTGATAAAGGAAACTGCTCTTAACAGTCAACTGAGACCATCGATAGATCCTGCAATCAATCAGCAGTTTATCGCCAAGCGACAGCGTACTCACCCTGATTATCAACCTGCAGACAAACAGGAGTGGATCGAGTGGGTCAAAGAACGGGTACTGATTTCGCACAACGAGTGGTGGGAAGAGTGGCAGGATCAACCGTCAAAATCAGATCG
Organism: uncultured Granulosicoccaceae bacterium; assembly: GCA_964550655.1. GTDB lineage: Bacteria > Pseudomonadota > Gammaproteobacteria > Granulosicoccales > Granulosicoccaceae. The sequence continues at coordinate 35,796 of CAZKAQ010000018.1, read as the reverse complement.
ACTACTGTGTGAGCTTAGTCAAAATGACAGACGCTGGGTATGTCATCTGGAAGATGCATACCAATTAATCAACAGCGGACTTGCAGCAGGAGCCTCTGTAAACCGCAAAAAATTACCCAGGCTTGACAATGACGAACGCTCTGCAGAGTCGCTTGCCACTGAAGTGCTGTCTTTTTACGGGCCGTTATCAATTGAAGAAATAAAAACTCTGCTGCCCACGGTACCCGATGCATTGCTTGAGGATGAAAGATTCATCCAGGGAACACTGCTGGAAGGTGACACAAGAACAACCTGGTGCAGCCTGGATAACTTTGAAATACTGCTGCGCTGGCAACGATCTGCCCGACGCCCGTCATTTGAACCGCTTGGGGTAAAACACCTGCCGGGCATCTTAGCCAACTGGCACCGTTTTAACGTAGCATCGAGTGAACAAACGGTTATTGATACTGTAGAAAAGTTACGTGGCTACCATAGCCGGGTGCAGCCATTGTTAAATGATTTTTTCACAGCCAGACTAAAAGATTTTTCAGAACATCAACTGGACAACGTTTTTTTGCATCAACAGTTATCGTGGCTTGGAACTGACAAGGAGCAGTGCTGCCTGTGCTACCCGGAAGATATCGAACTACTGCGCAACCACAATAGCGAAGCATTTCCGCTCGCACCATACTTTAGTGATGCTCATGCCAGTTATAACTATCTGCAGATATCAACCCTTGCCAGAGACCCGAATAATCACTCACAAGGCAAGCCGAATATAGATAATATCAATGAGACCTGGTGGCAGGGTGTCTGGTCTGGCAAACTGACAGCAGACAGCCTCGCACCATTGAAGCAAGGTGCGAGATCGAACTTTAACCTATCAGTTGCTGCCAGCAGTACCGGCAGAGTAGCAATGGCAAAGAGACGCGCCAGAGCTCTCAGCAATGCATGGCCGGGTAACTGGCAGCTGATTCCCGACAGCGATTTAGACAACGACCCACTGACAGAGCTTGAGGAACGCCGTGAGCGCGTGCATATACTGCTCGACCGTTATGGCGTTATCACCCGTGAACTCGCAAACCGTGAAATCAACTGCCTCAGATTTGGCAGACTATTTAAAGCGCTAAGAGTAATGGAGCTCGCCGGTGAGGTCACACAGGGCCTGTTTATTGAAGGCTTAAGCGGGCCACAGTTTATCTCGCCGCGTGCACTCGCAAGGCTACAACAGAAAGAAAAACCACCAACTCATTTCTGGTGCAATGCGCTTGATCCGATCTCACCTTGTGGGCTCGGCGTTGACTGGCCTGAGCTACCTCAAAGACGTGCACAGAATTACCTGTCTTTCTATAAAGGCGAGCTGGCACTGGTTATCGAGAATAATGGCAGCCGATTGCATTTTTACATTGATCCGCAAGACAACGCGCTGGATCGTATACTTGAACCTTGTGTGCATATCACCAAATTTACTGGCAAACTCACCGTAAAAACAATCAACGGAGAGCCGGCAACTACCAGCCCATACCTTGCTGCCATTTCAAGGGTACTAAAGAAACGCAAGGACCACCGCAATGTGTATTTTGAGCTTTAACAAGCCAGCTATCGTGCTACTAACACTAAAAAATATTAAAAACTAACCAAAAATACATGGATCGTACTAAGCAAACCGGATCGTAATCAGCAAACTCTTTATTTAAGAGCTACTTATACAGTACAAGCGGTTATAGTGGTTGCAATACATAAAGGAAACTCAATCGCATATGAAGTATCCTATCCATAAATTTAGAAACAATGCGTACCACTATTCAGCCGCACTACGGCGCCAGTTTTTGCGTAAGTTCTACGGAATGAAAATTGGTGATAACACGCGCATTGCTAAAACAGCCCGGCTGGATCGAACAAACCCCAAAGGCGTTCATATAGGCGAGAACACCAGTATTGCCTATAACGCCGTGATTCTTACACACGATTTTGTCAACGGGGTGCATGTCGACACCTTCGTTGGTGATAACTGCTTTATCGGTGGTGGCAGCACTGTACTGCCAGGCATCAGAATCGGTGATCACTGCGTAATCGGTGCGGGCAGTGTGGTGATGAATGATATCCCGAGCAACTCCGTGGCAGCTGGCAATCCTGCCAGACTGATCAGGTCAGGTGTCATGACCAAAGAATATGGAATTCTGGTCAAGGATGAAAAAGCTCCCCCCACTAAAGTTGTAGAATCTGTACCAGTTAGCAAAGACGGTGTAACAGATACACAGGCTATCCTCGCTTTTATAAAATCGGAAGCTGGCGTGGATGAAGAATCTTTACACATACCCGTTGCCGACACGAGCGTGGATAGCTTTGCACTGATAACGCTGCGCGCAGCTATTGAGACCGAGTTCGGTATTGCGATTCCGGATATTGAATGGGTAAGTGCCTCGTCTCTTGCAGAAATTGCAAGTTTGCCGTCTCTGGCAAATATAACCAAACCCGCTGTCAAACCTGTTACAACTGCACCATCACGAACGCTACCGGACAACAGTGAAAAATCAGACGAGCTTGTAGTGCCGCCTCCAACGATCCAGGTTCAGCGTCCCGGGGTAGCCAAAGGTATTTATTCAATTGATATGCCTCAGATGGCGCTGTCCGGATTGAGTGAATCGTGGATGCTGAAGGAACTCGGCAATACCCATTGGAAAATGATTACCAATTTTCTCAAACAGAAATCCAGTTCAATTTCGGATGAGATGGGAGACCGGCTTTACGCTACTTTTACAAGGCTTTCCTGGCGTGCCTCATCAAATCTGCGTAACTTCCGTGAAAACGATGCACTGGAAGCCAACGCAACTCTCAAACGCTATGGTTCCAGTCTTTTCTTTTCAGAACAGCAGTTACAAACAAAGTCTGAAAAAATTGATGTATCAATGATGTCGACATTTGCCAAATATGGCGAAAGGGGCACCAATACCAGTCTTATCAAAGGTGCACCCACCCTGCCGGATCCGCAGGCAATACCTGCTTACGATCAGCTTCCGGAATTCGGCGCACAGTATAAGGCAATGCGTGCCAATACCCCGCAGGAAACCATATACGAGACTGACTATGACCTTTTATCACCACATGATATCAATGGTGTCGGCTTACTGTATTTTGCAGCCTACCCGATTATTTTTGATCTATGTCTCGAAAAATATGAAGGCAAAGGTTTTAACTTAGCCCATAGTTCTGTTGGCAAAGACCTGTGCTTCTTCGCGAACGCTGAAACGACAGAAACATTGATATTTAGAATTCACCGCGCGATGAAATCCAGTTCAATATACGAATATGCCTGCTCTTTATCGCGTAAAAGTGATAATAAATTAATGGCACAGGTCATCAACCAAAAAATCAGACTGTAGCGTAAGAGGATCAACAGTTACAGCATAGCGCCCGGCATGATCAAGGCATAAAGCTGCACAGTCAAGCTATAGCGACCTGAAACATGACATCCCTGCCTGATTTTCGTCTTGAGACTCACTTTTCAAAATGGGAGTTCAAAGCGCGTTATCACATGACTGCCTCAGACGCAGAAAGCATGTCTCTGCAGGAGCTACTTTCTTATGCCTCGCCTGAAGAACGCGCAGAGTTCGATGACATGTGGCTCGGTTACACTGAAACTTTTGGTGCACCGGATGTAAGAGAAGAAATTGCTAATACGTTTAAGCATTGCGGCAGCGATGAAATACTGTGTTTTGCCGGTGCCAGTGAAGGAATATTTGCAGCCAACTCGGTGATACTGGACAAAGACAGCCACGCGATTGTAGTGACACCAAACTATCAGTCACATGAATCACTACCGCTTTCAATTTGCAGCACCAGTGGTGTACCACTTGATCCAACGGATAACTGGTCACTCGATATTGACAGAGTTGCATCCGCCATTAAATCTAATACCCGACTCATCACAATAAACTTCCCCCACAATCCAACCGGTACGATTCTGTCACCAGACAGATACGAGGCTCTAATCAGTCTCTGTAGAAAACACGGTATTTACATACTACATGATGAAATATTCAACGGACTCGGTGAGACAGGCACTAAACATCTGCCATTAATTGCAGATGTCTACGAACGGGGCTTATCATTAAACGTAATGTCTAAAGCCTATGGCCTTCCCGGCTTGAGAGTCGGATGGATTGGCTGCAGAGACAAAGAGATACTTTCTAAAATGGAGAGACTCAAACACTATCTCTCTATCTGCAATTCGGGACCGAGCGAACGCTTAACCAAAATCGCACTCAGACACCGCGATAAACTACTTGCCCGCACATGTGCCATCGTTGATGAAAACCTGCCCAGATGGGATGCATTTTTCAGCCGCCATCCGGACTTGTTCGACTGGCAACGACCAGACGGTTCATGCATGGCTTTTCCGCGCTATAAAGGTGCCGAGGGAGTTGAATCCTTTACACAGCAATTGGTAGAACAAAGTGGTGTACTGCTGCTTCCAGGCTCTATTTATCAGTCTGCACTTGGCGATACACCGGACAACCATTTCAGACTCGGGTTCGGCAGGAAGAATCTTGATGCAGGGCTTGAAGCACTCGAGAGGCATATAACCGGATAAGCAGGATTTCTCTACACGTAGTTTGCAACTCGCTTTATATACTCATATACGTATTCTGCGTAACTCCAGCGTACCTGTAGTTGAAACACAGGCGTATCTGCATGATTCGATAGCAGTATCGAGGCATTGCCAAATCGCGTTTGTACACACTGACCAACACCGAACTCATCAGGATGTACATCGAAAGGTGAGCCACTGGCGATCACCGCACGGGCTTTTGGCCCGCTTAAGCGTAGTACGGTTGAATAGTCGCTAACATCAACAGCCGCACAAGCTGCGTGTTCCCGCCATTGTTTGATGATGGTTTCAGGATCACTGTCGGTATAGAGCAGGCGTTCATTCGGACCCAGCCAGAACAAAGTTGAGGCACTGTTACTAACGTATGTGTTTGGCGCTAACGTGGCTTCCAAACCAGCTATTGCAGTCAAAGCTGCATCGGCAGATTCAAAATCACCGCGCAGATTGATCTTGCTACTATGGGCAAGCTCAACCACAGTCAGGCCATCGGTGTCGATTTTCGCACCGTTTAACGGAGTAGCTATTGCAGGATTACCCACGGACACGGACTCCTTCTTTATCGACAAACACAGTATCTGTGACTTGTGCCTGATGCACCGAGCCATCCATTAAACGTAGCGATACGACTTCTCCCTTACGCTTAATGCCGTCTTGCAGTAAAGCCAGCGCAATTGAGCGACCGGCGTTTGGACTCATGTAGCTTGATGTGACATGTCCGATTGTCGGCATTGGTGGCTGAGGCAGAACTTCTGCAACAATATGTGCACCTTCGGGCAGTACCACTGTCGGATCTTCCGTTAGCAGGCCAACCAGCTGTGGTCTCTTCTCACGTCGGGTATCAACACGCACCTGGGCACGATTGCCAAGATATTCCTCTTTAGTTTTGGAAACTATCCAGTCCATGTCCATATCATGTGGAGTGACTGTGCCGTCGGTATCCTGACCGACAATGATGAAGCCTTTTTCCGCTCGAAGTACATGCATTGCCTCTGTACCGTAAGGCACAAGATTATATTTCTTACCCGCCTCGCTCAACGCTTCAATCAGGTGTTTGCCGTAACGTGCCGGCACATTGATCTCGTAAGCCAGCTCACCGGTGAAGCTGATTCTATATACCCGCGCCGGCACAGAAGCGATCATACCTTCACGCATAGTCATAAAGGGAAACGCTTCTTTGGAGACATCGATATCTGTCAGTTCCTGCAACAGGTCGCGTGCCCTGGGGCCGTTTAATGCCATTACTGCCCACTGTTCAGTAACACTGGTGCAGTAGACTTCCCACTCCGGCCACTCGGTTTGCAGCCATTCTTCAAGCCAGCTCATAACACGTGCGGCACCACCGGTGGTCGTGGTCATGTGGTAGTGATTATCACCTAGCCTTGTGGTCACACCGTCGTCGAAAATCATGCCGTGTTCATTGAGCATCAAGCCGTAGCGACAAGAACCAACGGCAAGCTTCTGCCAGTTGTTGGTGTATACCATCTCAATGAGTTTGAGCGCGTCCCTGCCTTGTATATCTATCTTGCCGAGCGTTGAGGCATCAAGCATGCCGACAGATTCACGCACTGCAAGCGTTTCGCGCTGAACTGCAGCGTGCATATCTTCATCAGCTTGTGGAAAATACCAGGGACGTTTCCAGTCACCAACATCTTCGAATACTGCACCGTTGGCAACATGCCACTGGTGCATTGGCGTTTTCCGTTCCTGAATAAAAAGCTCACGCGATTCCTGTCCGCCAACAGCACCAAATGTAAGTGGCGTATAGGGAGGACGAAAAGTCGTTGTACCTACCTCTGGTATCGACACTCCCTGAATATTAGCCATGATTGCCAGTGCATTTAAGTTTGAAGTCTTGCCCTGATCAGTTGCCATCCCGGTTGTGGTATAGCGCTTCAGATGTTCAACTGAAACAAACCCTTCTCTTGCGGCCAGTTGAATATCAGCGGCTGTGACGTCGTTCTGAAAATCATGAAAGTGCTTGGACCTGCCCTCACCGACCGGATGAACTGTGGGCACTAACCAAAGCGGTGCGATATCACCCTGGGCAATTTCATTGACCACAAAGTCGGATACTAGTGTAGTACTCGCACCGGAAGCAGACTTTCCAACTGCCGCGGCAGCAGCAGTACCTGCCTTTATTCCCTGCTCAATACACTCACTTGTTGTGTAGCTGCCGTTACAAGCGCCGGCCGAGATGTTGGGGCTTGATACTTTTGCTCGCGACATATCAGGGACAAAGCCTGCAATAGACTCCAGGTACTTTAACTTACCGCCACTTTGACTGAACATGTGACATGACGGTGTCCAGCCGCCGGAACTGGCGACACAGGTACAATCAATCTCCCAGGCCTGCCCCTGCAGAGACTCGCCATCTTCAGACAGCTCCATGACTCGAACCGACTGAATACCTTTGCTGCCCTGTACAGCACTGATGGCATGACCCTCAAACAAGCGGATATTGTTTTGCTCAAGCCGTGATTTAAGATCCGAAGATACCTGTTTTCTGGTATCAACGGTGGTCACCGTGGCACCGGCTGCGGCGGCATCAAGCGCTACCTGATAGGCACTGTCATTGTTGGTAAAAACCACAATATCTTTACCCGGTAACACACCATAGCGATTCACATAGGTACCGACTGCATTGGCAAGCATGACGCCGGGACGATCGTTGTCTGCAAACACCAGTGGTCGTTCAATAGAACCTGCAGTTATAACCACCTGTTTTGCACGAATCTTCCAGAACCTTTGCCGCGGTGCATCACCACCTCCGCGAGGACCAAGATGATCAGTGACTTTTTCAAGTGCAGTAATATAGTTATAGTCGTAATAACCTGTTGCCGTGGTACGACGAAGCAGTTTTACATTTTCATTCTGCTCAAGCTCTTGCACTGCATTGCTTATATAGTCACCTGATGCTGCATTGTCTGAAGTACCAAGCAGCGCACCACCGAATTCACTGCCCTCGTCCAGCAACATCACCCGTGCACCGCTGGTGGCAGCAGCAGTTGCAGCTGCAATACCGGCAGGACCGCCGCCGATCACCAGTACATCACAGTGAGCGTAAGTACCGTGATAGACATCCGGATCATCCTCAACCGGACTGACACCAAGGCCCGCAGCCTTGCGAATAAACTTCTCATACGTCATCCACATTGATGCCGGCCACATGAATGTTTTATAGTAGAAACCTGCAGGCAGAAAACGTGCAACAGCCGAGTTTACCGCGCCCACATCAAACTCAAGACTCGGCCAGCGGTTCTGTGACTTAGCTACCAGACCATCGTACAACTCTATACAGGTGGCACGGGTATTGGGTTCGGTATAGGCACCGGTTTCAAGCTGTACCAGTGCATTAGGTTCTTCAGAGCCAGCGGCAATTACACCACGTGGACGGTGATATTTGAAACTACGCCCCATTAAACGTATGCCGTTGGCTAACAGCGCTGAGGCGAGAGTATCACCCTGGTAGCCTGTGTATTGCCTGCCATCAAATGAAAACGATAACGGCTTGCTACGATCGATCCTGCCACCTTGAGATATGCGCTGCGACTGGCTCATACCTGACCTCCGTCTTCGGGAATCGGTGGTCTCGGGTCTTCAATTTTGTAGGTCGCTACAAACTCATCTGTTACGGTATTACGTAATGCGTTAAACCAGCGTCTGCAGCCATGGTCGTGCAACCAGCGCTCACGATGGTAGCCTTTGGGATTAGTGCGGAAGAATACATATTCACCCCACTGTTCATCTGTCAGCTTCGCAGTTTCTGTCGGACGCGGAATATGCGCTTCACCGTGACAGGAAAACTCGGTCTGATCACGATCACCACAATAGGGGCAGTTGATAATAAACATTCTAGTGTACTGTAGCGAATAAAGGTGCGGGATCAGAGTGGGCCATTTGGTCTACAGCAAGGCGCAGCTCGCAGACAATGGCTTCCCCCTTATCAAGAGCTGCAACGTAGCTGTTGGCCGAATGGCACGCTCCCGCAGGGGCGGCCAGGCAAAGTGCATCTTCGATTCGAATAGCACTTTTATCTAACTTTATTTTCGTAATTTCCAAAAACATATCAGGCACTTTGGTTGGTCGACTGATGCTGTGCATTTGTTCGCTGCAGTACACTAATGAGCCACCGCGGCTGCAGCGCCTTCATCAATTAGCGCACCGGAGTTAAACCGGTCTATGGAAAACGGTGCTGCAATTTCATTCATTTCACCTGCCGCGATTGAATGTGCAAACGCATGGCCGCTACCGGGTGTGGCTTTAAAACCACCGGTACCCCAGCCGCAATTGAAATAGAGATTTTTAACCGGTGTTTTTGAGAGTATCGGTGAACGATCAATCGTGACATCGACAATACCCGCCCATTGTCTAAGCATTCGTAAACGTGAGAACAACGGGAACAGCTCGCACAGAGGACCAACCGTGTGCTCTATAAGATCAAAGCTGCCTCTTTGCGAGTAGGAGTTATAGGCGTCAGAACCTGAACCCACCACCAGCTCGCCTTTATCAGACTGACTGACGTAAACATGGATACCATTCGACATAACAACACAGTCAATGATCGGTTTGATCGGCTCAGATACAAGTGCCTGCAACGGGTAACACTCAAGCGGTAACTTAAACCCCGCCATCTCTGCAACAACACTGCTGTGACCCGCCGCTACTGAACCGACCTTGCCGGCGCCGATAAACCCACGACTGGTATCAACGCCAACCACGGTATTGTTTTCAACTCTGACACCGGTCACTTCACAGTTCTGAATGATGTCCACACCGGCTGCATCTGCACCACGTGCGTAGCCCCATGCCACTGCATCGTGACGCGCGGTACCACCGCGTTTTTGCAGCAAACCACCCATTACCGGATATCGGCAATTCATGTTGATAATAGGCAGCATTTCTTTTACCTGCGCAGGCGAGAGAAACTCGGAGTCAATACCATTTAAGTAAATAGCGTTACCTCGACGACCGATCTCCTGCATGTCGTGAACACTATGCGCCAGATGCAATAGCCCGCGCTGAGAGAACATCACGTTGTAGTTCAGTTCCTGCGATAAACCTTCCCATAGTTTCATCGCGTGCTCATACATACCGGCTGATGCATCGAGCAGGTAATTGGAACGCACAATGGTGGTATTGCGACCGGTGTTACCACCGCCGAGCCAGCCCTTTTCTATGACCGCCACATTGGAGATGCCACACTGGGTCGCCAGGTAGTATGCCGTTGCAAGGCCATGCCCGCCACCGCCGATAATCACAACATCGTATTTGGATTTCGGGTCAGGACTGCGCCAGACCCGCTGCCAGTTACGATGATATGACATGGCATTGCGAGCCAGCGAAAACAATGAGTACGCTTTCATAGGGTCATCTTGAACAAAGGGGTTTACCCTGCAATACGTTCAATGGAACAGCATTGTCGGGCAGTACATCGTCGTTAAAAACTAATCGGCGCGGTGTTCCGAAAACGACAAAATCTCACCTTTGTTCAACGATTGGCTGGCATTCTATGCCGGCGTCACACCACGCAATCTTTCACCGCGGCGACGGATCATTTCAAGCGTTGCCAGAAGCGCTATCGAGATTATGACGAGGATAGTCGCGACAGCCAGAATAGTGGGTGAAATCTGTTCGCGAATACCGGAAAACATCTGTCGTGGAATGGTGCGCTGTTCAACAGATGCCATGGCTATAACCACCACGACCTCATCAAACGATGTGACGAATGCGAACAGTGCACCGGAGATAACACCCGGCAGGATCAGTGGCAACTGCACTCTGAAAAAGGTTTTCAGCGGAGTCGCACCCATGCTGTAGGACGCCTGAACAAGACTGTTATCAAAGCCGACCAGAGTAGCAGTTACGGTGATAATCACAAACGGAATACCGAGAATAGCGTGAGCCAGAATTACGCCCAGATGCGTGTAGGCAAGACCAAGTTCACTGAATGCTCTGAACGTACCGGCAGCTGTTACCACTAATGGCACGATCAGCGGTGAGATTAAAAATGCCATTATCTTTTTCTTGAAAGGCATTTCAGAGCGACTTAAACCCACAGCCGCCATCGTACCCAGTGCTGTCGCGATCAGCGTTGCAAAGAAGCCAATAAAGAAACTGTTGCGCATGGATCGCACCCATTGCGCGTTATTCCAGACATCTGCCCACCAGCCGGTTGTGGCATCGGGGTTGGACATGCCGTTAGTCAGAATATCTTTGTACCAGCGCAGCGAGTAGGCATCCGGATCACCCGCAAGCATGCCCGGGGTAAATGAAAAGTACGGCTCGACATTAAAACTCAGGGGCAGAACGATGAGGATCGGTGAGATCAAAAATACAAAGATCAAAAAACAAATAAAGCGAAAAGCGTAGTACCAGACTCGCTCGCCCCACCCTGCATATGCTGGAAGTGCCATATCAGTGTACTGTAACGTTTAAACGGTGCGAATGAGAGTTTGTCATTCGGTTCATAGCAAGGCATGGTTCGCAGGAAATGGCTGTTCCCTTTTCAAGAGCCATAACGCCGCTATGGGCCGAATGACAAACTCCCGCAGGGGCGTCAATTAAAGTGCGCCCGAAATTTCTTAAAAATCCCAAATACCGAACTACATGTAAGAACATATTCATGACCTGAGTACTTTGATTGATCGACTCATTTGTAGCGTTTGAATGTTGCAGTGCACTTACCCGAGCTTCATGTTGTCTATACCGACTATGCGGTCATAGAGCCAATAGAGGAACAACACGACGACCATTAGTACGCCGGCAAGTGCTGCCGCGAGATTCCAGTTCAGCGACTGTCTCATGTGGCCATCAATGGTGTTGGAAATCATCGTACCTTCCTGTCCACCCACCAGTGCCGGGGTAATGTAGTAACCGATCGCCACAATGAATACTAAAATAGCGCCGGCCCCTAAACCGGGGATAGTCTGCGGTGCATAGACACGCCAGAACGCAGTCCAGTTAGTAGCGCCCAGGCTCTTTGCTGCACGAACGTAACTTGGCGGTATGCCTTTCATGACCGAGTACAGCGGCAGTATCATGAATGGCAGCAGAATATGCGTCATCGCGATCAATGTGCCAAGCTTGTTATAGATCAGTGAGAAGCGTGCATCGTCTGCGGTTATACCAAAAACCACCAGCAGATCATTAATAACACCCTGCGACTGCAGCATCGCAATCCATGCCGTGGTGCGTACCAGAATTGATGTCCAGAACGGCAGCAGTACCAGTATCAGTAAAAGGTTGGAAGTTTTTACCGGCAGAGTAGCAAGCAGATAAGCTATCGGATAGCCCAGTATCAGGCAAAAAACTGTCACCAGAAAAGAAATCTGCAACGTGCGCTTCATAAGGATCATATGAATACGGCGCTTTTCATCCTGCCTTACAATTGAACCGTCACTCTGCAGCTTTAGATCAAGGGCCGCCGCGTAGTAACCGGGCGTAAACTTTCTGGAGGCTGTTTTCATGCCCTGCCAGACTTCAATATCACTCCACTTGGCTTTTACATCAGGCAGGCTTTCTTTAAACGGCGCTTCGAGTTTTGCCGCCTTACGCGCACTTGAGGTAAACAACGAACGAGAGCCAGGCTTCTCCCGGTTAACCCGTGTGGCAACTCTGCCTATGGTTTTGTTTTCTCTCGCCACAATCATGTCGGCGACTATGGCCGCAAACATCTCTTCTGTTGGCTCGGAAGATCCATCCCACTCCGACAACGCTTCTGTCGTTTGTGGCATGTTTGAAGAAAAAGTGTTGTCGTAGATACCCTGAAATAAAAAGTACCCGATAGGAACAATAAATACGACTAACAGAAACAACAGGATTGGGAGCACCAGCATAAACGCTTTAAGCCTGCGATTGAACATCGCCTTATCAAGACGCTTTTGCAGGAGTTTGTCGTCGATGGCGTCATCGGCCGTTGAGGTCATATATTACCCGGCTGCCTAACCTGTAAATAAATCATTTATAAAAACGCCCCGGAGAGAACCCCGGGGCGAACTTCACAATACTGCTTTTATTGAGCAAGCCAGGCGTTGAACTGTTCGTTCAGCTGATCCTGATTGTCTGCCCAGAACTCAAAGTTGTTCTGCAGAGCATTTTTCAGGTTTTCAGGTGCCGTTGGCATGTGACCGGCCATTTCCAGATCAGGATTGTCGTGGAAAGAACCAACAAGTGCGGAAGATGACTTACGCGCAGGACCATAAGAGATCCAGCTAGCCTGTGCTGCCAGCGCTTCAGTACCGGTTGAGTACTTCAGGAAGTCCAGAGCTGCTTCCTTGTTTGGAGCACCTTTAGGCATAACCCATAGATCGAGATCCCAAACCTGACCGTCCCATACAATTTCAAACGGCTTATCTTCAGATGCAACAGCGTTGAAGATACGGCCATTGTATGCAGTGGTCATTGCAACTTCACCGTCAGCCAGAAGCTGTGGAGGCTGTGCACCCGCTTCCCACCAGATCACATCACCTTTTATAGAATCAAGCTTGGCGAATGCGCGCTCGATACCTTCTTCAGTGCCGAGTACATCATAGACTTCATCTGCAGCTACACCATCAGCCATGAGTGCCATTTCAAGGTTTGCTTTAGGATTCTTGCGCAGACCGCGCTTACCCGGGAAATTAGCTGTGTCAAAGAAGTCTGCGATTGATGACGGGCCATCTTCTATCTTTGAAGAATCATAGGCAAAGATAGTTGACCATACGATGTTGGCAACAGCACAGTCTGTGTATGTACCTGGAAGGAAATCATCCTTCGCCGGAGTACCATCAGCACCATCAGGGAAATCATCAATGCTTACTTCTTCAAGCAGGCCTTCATCGCAACCGCGAACGGCGTCTGAAAGTTCAACGTCTATAAGATCCCACTTAACGTTTCCGGCTTCAACCTGCGCTTTCACTTCTGAAAGGCCACCGTTATAGTCTTCTGAAACAACTGTGTTACCAGTCGCTGCCATCCACGGCTTGTGGTACGCCTCAATCTGAGATTTGGTGTATGCACCACCCCAGGAAACAACGGTAATAGTCTCTGCAGCGTTAGCGGCACCCACTGCTGCGGCAAGACCGGCAGCGAGTAATGTGGTTACTTTTTTCATTAGCAATCATCCTCGTTTTAAAAAAATCCGGAAAATCCGGCTTACAGTAAAGTTCGGGAGTTAAACTACCCGAATTGATATACAACTACTTTACAATCCTGTTTCTAACACATGCTGCGTACACGTTAACTGAATACACATTAATTCACATTCACGCGTCAAGTGCCCTGCAATCCTCTTGCAGCCAACCGACGGTAATAATTTCTCCTTCTTTGAGAAAAGCATGATCCGCAGAGTTGGGTACTTTAATAATAAAATCATCACGGCCCAGCAACGCTACCCTGCTGCGGATGTGATCGCCGAGATAAATCAATTCAAGCACCTCGGCTTCAAATATGTTCGGCATTGTGCCTGCCTCGGGGCTGACGACAACACGCTCAGGTCTCAATGACAAAGTAGATTCATCACCACGCTCTGATACATTCACCGCCATGGCGTAAATTGGTACTCCTTCGGCAGTCTGGACAACACAATACTCACCATCAATGTCAGTAACGCGGCCACGTAACTTGTTATTCTCACCGATAAACTGCGCTACGAATGCGTTCTCGGGACGCTCATATAAGTCATCAGGTGGCGCCAGTTGTTGAATTACACCGTCATTGAAAACAGCAATACGGTTAGACATGGTTAATGCTTCGGACTGATCATGGGTTACATAAACAACCGTTACACCGAGGTTCTCATGTATATGCTTGATCTCATACTGCATCTGTTCGCGCAGGTTCTTATCCAATGCGCCGAGCGGCTCATCCATTAAAACGAGTTCCGGATCAAATACCAGCGCCCGTGCTACCGCAACCCGTTGCTGCTGGCCACCGGAGAGTTGCGCGGGCCTTCGATCACCGAATTCACCCAACTGAACCATGTCGAGTGCTTTTTTAACACGACTCTCGCGTTCATCCTTTGACATTTTGCGGACTTCCAGCGGGAAGGCCAGATTTTCCGCCACAGACATATGAGGAAACAGTGCATAGTTCTGGAACACCATGCCTATACCCCGCTTGTGCGGCGGTACATTGTTGATCGGGTTTTCGTTCAGGTAGATCTCACCATGAGTTGCCGGCTCAAAGCCTGCCAGCATCATCAAACAGGTGGTCTTGCCAGAGCCTGACGGCCCGAGCATGGTGAGAAACTCTCCGGTTTCTACATCGAGATTTAAGTCCTTTACGACGAGAATTTTGCCGTCGTAACTCTTTTGAACGTTTTTGAATTGTACCAGGGGTTTTGGTGCGGACATTAAGTTCCAAACTTAAAAAAGTGTATCATATCTGATACATTTAACTTTCAATCTAGACAGTTTGCAGTAGCTTGGCCCAACTGGCAACTACTAACACTGCATATGCCGATATTTGCCAAGTTATTTCTGCTGAAATTTGAAGTAACGTTGAAGATTGATCAATATTCCAACAATCCGGAATTAAACTGCAGGCAGAAATGCGCTAGATTTCTAACTAAAAAAACGGACATTGGGTTGATTTTTTATAACTTCACCCGAATTGCTTCAGCCTGGCGATCAGACTGGACGTGTCCCAACGGTTACCACCCATTTTTTGCACGTCTGCATAGTACTGATCAACCATAGCTGTCACCGGCACTGAAGCGCCATTGTTACGTGCTTCGTTCAACACTATAGATAGATCCTTTCGCATCCAATCAACAGCAAAGCCGAAATCGAATTCATTTTTTGCCATGGTGTCGTAACGGTTGTTTAACTGCCACGACTGCGCCGCCCCGCCTCCGACAACACCCATGACCTTCTCGATATCAAGGTCTGCCGCCTGCGCAAAATTAACACCTTCAGCCAGCGCCTGAACCAAACCCGCTATACAAATCTGATTCACCATTTTGGTCAGTTGTCCGGCTCCTGTTGCACCAATGAGTGCGATGTTTTTTCCGTAAGCTGCCAGAGTGTCTGAAACTGCGTCGTAGGTTTTTTGATCACCACCACACATGATGGCAAGCGCGCCGTTTTCAGCACCAGCCTGACCCCCTGAAACCGGACCATCAATAAAGCCGGCTTTTATCGCTGTACAAGCTTCAGCCAGTTCATGAGCGATTGTGGCCGAAGCGGTTGTGTGATCGACAAGAATTGCGCCTTCGGCAAGACCTGCCATCACACCATCATCGCCATAAACAACGGAGCGAATGTCATCATCATTACCAACACACATCATAACGACATCAGCGCCTTCAGCTGCTTCACGCGGTGTGGCACTGGCCGCGCCTTTGTGCTCTGTAGCCCACTTATCTGCTTTGGCTTTGGTACGGTTATAAACAGAAACATTGTGACCGGCACTCGCCAGGTGACCAGCCATCGGATAACCCATAACACCCAAGCCTATAAATGCAACTTTTTTAGCCATTTTGTTTCCTCAATTCGCTAACGTAGATTGGTAATGCAGAAGTTAATAATAATGCCTCTTGAAGTTTCATACTATTCAAAGCAGGCAACTATGTAGTTTCTCTCATTTGATTAATCAGCTCGGCAAGTTTTTGAATTCCAGGTCGTATTTTTTCAACCGGTATAGAAGAAAAACCTATGCGCAAGTACGCTTCAGTTGCGGTCGGCTGCATATAGTAGGGGTTGCCGGAAACCACGAGTATGCCGTTTTTACTTGCCTCCTCCTGTACACGATCCGGATCTGCCCGGTCAGGCATCTTAACCCAGAAGGCACTGCCACCAAAGGCAGGTGCGCTACTTGAGTCCGGCATAAACTCGGTCAGTGCATCATCCAGTGCCTGCCAGCGAAGCTTGTAACTTGAAGATATCCTGTGCACCAGTGAATCGTGATGACCCAGTGCCAGAAAGTGCGCTACGGCATTTTGATTGTTTGACGGTGGATGCCTGAGCATTAAACGTCGTAAAGCTCGCGCTTCGTCTATTAACTCAACAGGGCCAACCATGTAACCGAGCCTGAGCCCTGGAGCCAAAGTTTTAGATAAACTGCCAACATAGATAACCCGGTCGTTACCATCAAGACTTTTCAGTGCAGGCGTTGGCGCACCGGCAAAATTGAGTTCACTTTCATAGTCATCTTCAATGATTAGTATGTCATGTTCTGATGCACGCCTTAGCAGTTCATGACGGCGTTCAAGAGACATAGTCGCTGTAGTCGGTGACTGATGACTCGGCGTACAAAAAACAACATCGCACTCGTTTATACGATCATCAACGACAAGACCCTGTTCATCTACCTCAAGCGGAATCAGGTTGCAGTTTCTGAGTTTGAAGATGTTACGCGCATCCGGATAACCTGGATCTTCAAAGCCAACATTATCTCCCTCATTGACCAACAGGCGGGCAAGTATATAAAGCGCGTTCTGCGCACCCATAGTAACCAGTACCTGATCAGTTGATACCCACAGACCGCGCGGTGGTAAAACGCGGTTTGATATCTGCTCAAGCAACAACGGATCATCATTGTCTACCGAGTCCGGCATCCATTCGGTAATTGCCTGCACTGCCAGAGACTGACGACAACACTCACGCCATTCATTAATAGGGAACAGCGCCGGGTCGGTCTGTCCTGCTGTGAATGGAAATTCGTAATTGCGCCAGCGACCCAGAAGCGGATCAAGATTGCGTTGTTCTGAAGGCCGGGTTAGAAATCGCTTTTGCCAGTCCGGGGATTCGGCATTGCTTATTACCGGTTGCGGCGCTCTGGCAAGACGACTGTTCACAAGTTCGGAATTGACAAAGTAACCACGCCGCTCCTGCGCCAGCAGATAGCCTTCGTCCATCAGGTGCTGGTAGGCATGCACCACGGTATTACGTGCCACACCGAGTTGGCGCGCAAGTTCACGTGATGACGGCAATGGCCGGTGATGCGGGATATGCCCGTCAAGAATAGCAGTAACCAGGGCGCGCCTTAGCTGGCTTTGCAGGCTGTCTCCGCGATCACTGGACAAGCGGATGAGCTGCCGCCACATCGGCTGGCTGGTCTTGTGTTTGCGTTCCGGTTCAGACGCCATTGACTCTCGCAGGACTTGGATTCACAAACGGGTAAGTGTCTGATGCTGCCACTTGTCATTTAGTATTATCGCATCGAGCTGGCAGGTGAGAAACTAGCCAGATAAAACTCGCTTTCGCCCAGTGTAATCGACACGTACTGCCCAGTAAACAATTAGACTAACTGATAAAAGTATTCAAAACATGAGTGCCACAGCCATGACTGCAGACAAAATGCCCCGAATCATTGCCCACCGGGGGGCGAGCGGTAATGCCCCGGAAAACACACTCGCAGCAATTCAGCTGGCATCAGACTACGGCGCGAGCTGGATTGAAATCGACGTCAATATTTCACGCGATGGGATACCGGTACTGTTTCATGACGACGGACTCGATCGCTGCAGCAACGGCCGCGGGCTGGTCATAGAACATGACCTCGCCGCTTTAAAGTCTCTTGACGCCGGCAGCTGGTTTGGCAGTGAATTTAAAGATGAGCGCATCGCGACCTTCACAGAGTGCCTGCAACTCGCCTCTGAACTGAACCTTGGTATTAATCTCGAAATTAAACCTTGCAGCGGCTGGGAACTGCCTACCACAGATGCAATTGCCGATCTGCTCAATCAATTGCCTGAGTTGCCAGACATAGTGATCTCAAGCTTCAGTCATGTTGTTATGCAACGTGCATCCGTCAGGTTGCCTCAAATTCCAAGATCAAGTTTGTACCTTGTCGCACCACCTGACTGGCAACAGCTCGCCAGTGAAGTGGGCGCAAGTAATATTCACCTGCATGCAAACTCGCTACTCACTAAAGAAAAAACAGACGCTTATAAAGAGCAGGGACTGGGTGTTTACTGCTACACCGTGAACACTGCAGAGTCGGCGGGCAAACTATTTGAGATCGGAGTGGATGGCGTATTTACCAACTACCCCAAAGAACTTCTGGCAGTACATGGTTGATCGGGTTTTGAGTGCAGTCAGGTACGACCAGTTGAAGATGCAATCCACAGCAACACAGCGGGCCAGTTTTTATTCCAGCAACAGGTATGCGAGTTACCTGGCACCTCCCAAAGTCTGACACCGGGCTGGCGGTTGATCCACTGCCGCACAAGCGCAGGAGGTATGTTTGCATCGCGTCCGCCAACCAGATGCAGTTGTTTAATTTTGTCGGGCAACGAACTACGTTTGGCAGGGTTTAACGACCCGACCAGCCTGGTGTGACCGTGGTGAGCAGTCCAGGCATCGGTATCGATAATACCGGCAATAGTGACCACTGCAGACACTGCCGGCAGGTGCTCTGCAATAAGTAGTGCCAGTGCACCACCGCCACTGTGTCCTATCAGAACGACTTTCTTAAAATGACCGGCCTGCGCTTTGATCACCTCAACCATGCTACTAACGACTTGCTCCGAGTAGCGTTCGTAGGTCCAATGGTCTGCATCACAGGCGTCATCAAGTTCGAGTCCCAGATAACACGGCCTGCCAAGGTAGAGCACATTGCCTCTGTCAGTGCTCATCAGATCGAGCATTAAGGATCGTTGCGGAGTCGGATCTGCTTTAACAACGCGGTTCCATTTCCAGTTCGCACCATCGCCTTCGATGTAAATATGAATGGTGTCGGTATTGCTCTTGATTGATGAGTAGACCACATGGCGGAATTTCCGGCCCTGCACTGTGGCACGCTGCAAGCCCGCCTGTTCTGCCTGTTGATCAATTTTTTGATAAGCCGGCACACTGCACGACACCGTCACAGCAAGCCCTGCAACCAGCATTAAGCGGGCAACAACTATCACAAACCAATTTTTAAATAGCCAGATGTTCAAGAGTCAAACAAAAATTAAAGTATGAATCGACATGAATTGTAGACGTTATGGTTCTGCGTAGCAGAATATTCTTCTGCTACAAATGCGCCACCATCATGCGCGCTGCACAAATTGCCACTCCTGTTGTAGTGGATTCTCCAGCCGCTGACCTCGGCAATATTTCTTGCAAGAACTCGAATCCCTCCTATCTTTATTCCTAACGTAAATGACTGTCGGTCACTCCAATCAACGAAAACAACAACAAAGAAATCCACGCATGAAAAAAGAACACCTTGCACAGAGAGAACAGGCTTTATTAACAGCGGCACTGAACTGCTTTGCGACAGAAAGGTGCGAGGATGTCACAGTCGCCCGGATTGCGAAACTCGCCGGTGTGGCGAAGGGCACTGTGTATCTCCACTTCAAAAGTAAAGATGAGATTTGTGCTCGCCTTGCAGGGGATTTTTACAATAGTCTGGCTGATAAATACGCTGAGATTAACGGCGACGGTGCCGCCCGGTTAAAGAAAATTGTAAGCATCTCGTTTAACCACTACCTTGAGCTGGATCACTACAGACACATTGTCCAATATTGTCAGCGCGTGCACTTCCTGCAGGACCTTAACGCGGAAATTTCTCAATCATTACAGAGCATTGTAAACACTCGTCGCCAGCACATTGCAAAGGCACTGGAGCTCGGAAGCCGCGACAAAACAATGGCCGGCAACGCGCAATCAAAATTGACCGGCATTAGCTGCACGCTTGACGGTGCACTGCATCACTTTCAAATGCAGACAATCATGGAACCACTTGGGCAAAATGAGTTCATAGATAAGGTGACTTACTATATACTGACAAGTGTCGGGCACAGCCTAACGCCCAGGCCCGCTGACGAGGCGAAATCCCTTTCCCCTGAGCTGATAGCAGAAACTTAAATGGGCAGATCTTTACTTATTGCTTGCGTTGCTGTGGTGCTGCTCGCACTGTGGATGCTTAGCGGGCAAACCGGCTCAAAAGCGTCAGTCGAAGACGAAGCCTCTCAGACTGCCGCCTCAGAGCCTGAGGAAACAGCCGCGCCTAAAATGAAGGTGCAGACCCGTCGGGCCGAGGCACAGACCATTGATCGTGAGATTGTTGTACAAGGCCAGCTTGAACCTGCAAAGGTAATGGCCTTACGTGCAGAGACTGCAGGCACTGTGCGGGAACTTTCACTCAAAAAAGGCCAGCGTATCAGTAGCGGTCAGACTCTGGTAACACTATCAGAAGGCGACAGAGTGACGGCTCTGGCTGCCGCCAAAGCCAACCTTGCACAGGTTAACAGTGAATACCAGGCAGCCCGAAAACTTGCCAGTCAGGGATTGCAATCAAAGCTCAGCCTTGAAGCCTCAAGCGCACTGCGTGAAGCATCTCAGGCTCAGGTAAACTCGGCGCAATTAGAGCTGGACAATATTAAGATCGACGCGCCCATCGATGCGCTGGTCGAAAACATTGCCGTTGAAGAAGGCGACTTCATTGAACGCGGGGCACAGGTTGCAACACTGGTTGATAACAGCTCGTTACTGGTCACCGGTCATATCTCGCAACAACACATTGAAGAAATACAAAACGGACAAGCTGCTGTCGCCAATCTGGTTACCGGTGAATCACTGCAAGGCAAAGTAAGTTACATCTCATCGATGGCAGATAACACAACCCGGAGCTTTTACGTTGAAGTACTGATAGAACAGGCACCGGAAACTGTTTTTACCGGAATCAGCACCGAAATAGTCATTCCGGTAGAAACTTTAAGGGCGCATCGAGTCTCACCCGCTGTGCTGGCTCTGAATGACGACGGCGCACTCGGCGTCAAAGCACTGGGTGATGGTAACAAAGTGGTCTTCCACGAGGTAGAAGTTGTAAAAACCGAAAATAACGGCGCCTGGGTTACCGGTCTGCCGGAACAGGTGACCCTGATTACGCTTGGTCAAGGCTTTGTTAACCCGGGTGAAGTAGTAGAACCGGTTGCAGTTACCGGAACGACCAATACCTCCAGTGCTACCAGTGGTTCATCAGAAGAGCTTGAGAATAGCGATTCGTGAACGCGATCATAGAAGCGGCTTTCAACCGCAACCGCGCAGTCTTGTTGCTGTTGGTATTTTTTGTCTTCAGTGGTGTGCTTGCATACCGGGCAATTCCCAAAGAAGCAGAGCCGGATGTTGCCATTCCGATTATCTATGTATCGATGAGCCACGAGGGTATTTCCCCTGAAGACAGTGAACGTCTGCTCATTCGACCCATGGAAGCGGAACTACAAAACATTCCGGGTGTTAAAAAAATCACCAGTACCGGATCAGAGAGTCACGGCTCTGTTTTACTGGAGTTTGATGCAGGCTTTGACCCGGGTGTAGCTCTTGCTGATGTTCGTGAAAAAGTCGACATAGCAAAATCCGAACTGCCTAACGACACCGATGAACCTACCGTTAATGAAATTAACGTAGCCCTGTTTCCGGTAATAACCGTCTCACTGGCGGGCCCGATACCGGAGCGCAGTCTGTTAAGGATTGCCAAAGATCTCAAACAAAAATTAGAAGCACAAGCAGGCGTACTTGAAGTCACTATCGGTGGTGAACGTGAAGAAGTACTGGAAATCACGGTTGACCCGGTAGTCATGGAAACATACAACATTCGCTTTGATGAAATCTTTAACCTGATCCAGAACAACAACCTGTTGGTCGCCGCCGGAGCTATCGACACGGGTGCCGGACGAATGGTTTTAAAGGTACCCGGGGTGGTTGAAAACATTAACGATATACTCGCTATGCCAGTCAAGGTCTCAGGCAGCACTGTCATCACCTTCAAAGATCTGGCGACAATCAACCGTACTTTCAAAGACCCCGATGGTTATGCACGAGTAAATGGCCAGCCTGCCCTTGCACTGGAAATATCCAAACGTATAGGCGCTAACATTATTGAAACCAATCAGGCAATTCGCGATCTTGTCAAAGAAGAGCAAAAGCAATGGCCTGCCTCGGTGGAGGTATTGTTCCAGCAGGACAAATCAAAACAGATAGTCACCATGTTAAACGACCTGCAGAACAACATTCTCTCAGGTGTGGTACTGGTGATGATCGTAATCGTTGCAGCACTCGGCCTGCGCAGTGCTTTGCTGGTTGGCATCGCCATTCCGGGGTCCTTCTTAATTGGCATTCTGGTGCTGCACAGTGTCGGCTTTACAATGAATATAGTTGTCTTGTTCAGTTTGATACTGGTAGTCGGTATGCTGGTGGACGGTGCCATTGTTGTGACCGAACTTGCCGATAGAAATATCAGACGAGGGTTGAGCCGTCGAGACGCCTATAAAGCTGCCGCGCAGAGAATGAGCTGGCCCGTTACCGCTTCAACCGCAACCACGCTCGCGGTGTTTTTTCCGGTGATATTCTGGCCCGGGCTGGTCGGGGAGTTTATGAAGTTCCTGCCGATGACAGTCATTATCTGTCTGATCGCATCGTTGTTTATGGCGCTGATCTTTATACCGGTACTTGGTGGCAGCCTCGGTGGCTCCAAAGTCCGTGCACCTCAAACAGAAGAAAAAGCGAAACTCGGCGCCGTTACCAGAGGCTATGCAAAACTGTTGGCCAGCCTGCTCAAACACCCCGCCCTGACACTGTTAGCAGCCATCGTGGCGCTGGTGGGTTCATACATGCTGTACAGCGTTATGGGGCGTGGCGTTGTATTTTTTCCAAAAACCGAACCCGATAATGTACAAGTGCAGATTCACGCTCGCGGTGATCTTTCAATGCAGGAGAAAGATCGCATCGTAAGATCGGTTGAAGAACGACTCTACGACATGGATGAACTGACTTCGGTATACGCCAAATCTATGAACTCATCAGTAAATGAACCCGGTATGTCGGCTGATGTTATTGGCGTAATCCAGATAGAACTCAACGAGTGGAACACCCGACGCAAGGCACGCACTATTCTCGATGACATGGCCGAACGCACGGACGATATTGCAGGCGTGGTACTGGAATTTGCGGAACAGGAAGGCGGGCCTGCTTCAGGTAAACCAATCAACATGGAAATCACTTCCGTTCGTCCCGAAAAGCTCGTCGATGCGACTCATTACATTGAAGGTGTGATGAATGATCTGGGCGGATTTGTAGATGTCGAAAACAACCTGCCGCTACCGGGTATCGAATGGCGTCTTAACGTTGACCGCGAACAAGCGGCACGCTTCGGAGCAGACGTCGCACTGCTTGGCAATGCAGTACAAATGATCACCAACGGTATCAGAGTCGCAGGTTACCGACCGGATGACTCGGACGAAGAACTCGACATTCGCATTCGTTATCCCTTAGGTGAGCGCAAACTCGGTCAGCTGGATCAGTTGCGTGTGCCTACCAACAACGGCATGGTGCCTGTCTCTAATTTTGTCACGCTGGTACCTGCAACTAAAACCGGAATCGTCAATCGGGTAAATACTCAGCGTGCAATTACTGTTCAGGCTAACATCGCTACTGGCGAAAATCCGACGGAAAAACTCAATCAACTGACCGAAGCACTCGCCAACGGTCCGATTGATCCGGACATCTCTGTTGAATTTACCGGAGAAAACGAAGATCAGGCTGAAACCGGTGCATTTCTGGTGTCGGCGTTCGGCGTTGCCATATTCCTGATGGCACTGTTTCTTATTATTCAGTTCAACAGCTTTTTTCAATCCATTGTGGTATTGAGCGCCATCGTATTTTCAACCTCCGGCGTCTTGTTAGGTTTAATCATTACCAAACAATCTTTCGGCATAGTGATGGTCGGCCTCGGCATCATTGCACTGTCAGGCATTGTGGTGAACAACAATATTGTTTTAATTGATACCTACAACCGCTTTAGAGCACAGGGCAATGCACCACGAGTAGCAGCACTGGAAACCGGCATATTGAGATTACGACCGGTGTTTCTTACCGCTATCACAACAATTCTTGGTCTGATGCCAATGGTGTTGTCTCTCAATATTGATTTGTTTCGGCGTATCATTGAGGTCGGCTCACCTTCAACCATGTGGTGGACACAGCTGGCGAGTGCCATTGCCGGTGGCCTCGCGTTCGCGACCATACTGACACTGGTTCTGACACCCTGCCTGCTGGTACTTGGCGATACAGTTTTTAAACGCAAACCGGCAACGGAGTCCGCAACCGCCACAGATCCACAACCAGCCATCAGCTGATCACAGCAAAACGCGCCCGGATGTATCAACACAGGGCTTTGTCGGGGATTCAAAAATAAAGGCTGTTTAAAAAACCTGAGGCGGGCAGATTTCTATTCTGTACCCCGCCACAGGAAGCTGGAGGAATTTAATTCAATACGCTCTAGCCAGAGGAGAAACAGCTTGCAAGGTCGGCGGCTGAATAGCTGGAGGAGGTACTATCCAGGCCAGATTACAACGACCCTGCAGTCTGCACTGCCGAAACACTACTGGAGGAGAAACAGCGTTTCAGGCATGCGTCTATTGTATTGATTTGCATCGATCTGACAATCGGGTTAACGTACCAAACATTGTGAATTATATTCACAAGTATTGGAGATAACTGATGCAAGATCGTTACAATGAAATGGCAGTATTCTGCCAGGTTGCCAATCTGGGGAGTTTTTCTGCCGCCGCGCGGGAGCTGGGTCTCACGCCTTCTGCGGTTAGTAAACTCATCTCACGGTTGGAAGATCGTCTGTCTGTGCGTCTGTTTCAACGCACTACCCGACGCCTCAATCTGACTGATGAAGGCACTATGTTTTTTGATCGTTGTCGAGACATTCTGCTCGACATAGATGACGCTGAAACACAGGTCACCGCCCTGCAAAGCAGTGTCACAGGCACTCTCGATATTTCTGCCATCTCTGCCTTTGCACGCACGCAGTTGTGTCAGATCATGCCCGCTTTCATGGCACAGCATCCTGAACTCAGAGTTGAGTTGTCTCTCACCGAACGCCAGGTTGATCTTATCAACGAACGTCTGGATCTGGCGATACTAATCAGTGAAGAAGTGCTTGATCAATCTTTGATCAGTCGTAAACTCGCCACCAACAAACGAGTGATTTGCGCCTCACCCGCCTATATCGCAAAGCATGGTAAGCCGGAGACGCCGGCCGATTTGCTTAAACACAATTGCCTGACGCACTCATCCATTCACCATTTCAACGACTGGCAGTTTCGCGAAAACGATGAGATCAAAACATACAGTATTACAGGCAACTTCCGTACAAACAGCGCCTCTGCATTACACGAAGCGGTAAAAGCCGGCATAGGAATTGCAAGACTTGCTACTTTTGTGACACAACCTTCTTTGACATCAGGGGAGTTGGTACCACTACTTACGGAACATACACATGACACTTCCAGTATCATGGCTGTATACCCACATAGAAAACATCTGAGTACACGCGTCAGAGCTTTTATAGACTTTCTAATCGACGAATTCACCCCCGTGCCACCATGGGACCAAATGTAATATTCAGCTCGATCCATGGTGATATAGTTCGAGTATGACGAAAACGAAAGCCGGTCGATAAATGGCACAAATGTTTCCGTACAAGTAAGCGATAAATCACTCGTTAACTCAACCATTGGCGTTCTAATGCACCTTGCAAACTTCGGCCGCGGCGGAAAATTTTCCGGCAAAAAATATGTGCTCGCGTTGGTCTCCGGACTTACACTCGCAAACAGTGCCATGGCCGAGAACTGTACTCGTGTGCATGCTTACTGGACAACCAATATGCAGAGCCTGGTCGACAATATTAGTGGTTGTGATACCACCTCGTGGCAGAAGTGCAGCCAAGCGGCAGCCATCCACTACGACTTAATCGAAGGCTCGCTCGGCCAACGCGCAGCCACCTGTGGCATAGCAACCAATGACGTTCCCGGTCGCGATTACTCAAAGCCGCTGGCAACAGATTCACAGCGTTGCCTTACCGCACGTAGTGATCTAAGAGAAATATTTGAAATGCGTGCCCTGGCCCGCCTTGCATGCGCCGAAGCCCGCGCCGGTGGCGATGATCAGGAATGGCTCGACTCCCAATGCAAGCTATATCGATCACAGATGGCCAACTACCATCTGTCGTTCAGATCGGTGGCGCAACATTGTGAAGTTGACTACGAGCAACTGGTCGCAACTCTCGATGAAGACAGCTAGCGCCTTAACTACCACGTATCGTTAACCGGAATCACCGGTTACTTTGAATTTCTATGAGCAGATACTTCCCGGGCCGCTGTTTTTTGTCGGTCAAACTCCGCACGCTTTAGTTTAATTTCTTCCTCACTTAAAAGTGCTGCGTTACTGTAACTTTGCTTCCACGAATGATCAGATCGGAACTGCTGCGGTGACTGTACCGTAGTGCGCGGGCTGACCGCACTCTCAAGTAGCGACAAAGCCAATCGCAATGTCTCGCGCTGCGAATTTTTGTCATCCGGTTTACCCGCCGCATTGCCAAGCGGGAAATCACTGAATAGCATTCGCGGCACACCAACATACTCGACAATATCTTTGGCACACGCCATCACCACCGATGCAATGCCGGCAGACTCTATGTGGCGCGCTGCCAGGCTAACAGACTGATGACACACCGGGCAGTTCGGCACCAGTACCGCTGCATCAATTTCATCACGCCTGAGACGCTCAAGCAGATCAGGACAATCTATCTCTGTTGTTGTGCGCTGACTACGATTGGTAGGCAAACCGAACCCCACACTGGCAAACTCACCGATAATGCCGTCATCCGCTGCAGACATTAACTGCGCGACAGGCAAATAAGTGTTGCTGTCTTTTGCAGGCGTGTTGGTACGATCATAGGCGATATGTGAAATCCTGAGATCAGGCGCATCGTGAGTATTAAACTCATAGACTGCATAGAATTTCGCTGCTCCGTTATAGGGTGCATCAGGGCCCTGATCACCTGCATCAGACTTAAACGGTGCTGCGGTGGTTATTAACGCAACCTTACTTTGCGCAAGAGGCTTACTAAGCAGCGCGAAAGGAACCTCAGAGTAATGCGCCCATTGATACGAATTTTCATAGCCCAACGCCAGATAGTACTCGCGAATTCTTTGCCTGTAGGCAATCGGCTCATCATCAGGATGAGCAAGACCTTTTTCACTGTTTATGACTGACATGGCAGGCAACTCCGCTACCTTATAATACGCTGTGCCATAACATCTTCAAAACCTGTTTCACGCAAGTCCAGCGACAGTTTCTGTAACAAATCAGCTTCACCTTCACGCTGCAGCGCATCAGCCAGCATTAGCATAAAGACTTCACGCTGTGCATGGCTGCCTCCCATCTGCTGCATTCTATACCTGAGCGGCATCAGTGTATTGATCACCTTGCGATAGTCACCCTTGCGATGCGCAACTGCAGCGACTCCAGCGGGAACTGCTGCATTACCGAAACCTGCGGCTATGCTGCTGCCGTTTAGAGAAGCCTCAGACATACAGTCAATCAAGCTCTGTGCCTGAGCAAAACGCTCATCAGCAGCCAGCACTACAACATAGTGTGCGCAACTGAATGCATTGCTGTCGTCGTTGATTCTTTCGGCGCAGATCTCTGACAGTGCTGACCAGCGCGCACCGACATCAACGTTTAGAAACTCCAATCTTAAAAGCAGTGACGTTGCGTTTTGCAGATCGAGATAAAGATCAGGCAATGCTGCAATCAAATCTATCTCAAAGTTGCGTAGATAATCATCGTACACAGCTAAGGCTGCATCATGTTCACCGCTGAGCAAATGAAATAAAGCTCTATGCCACCATAAATGCAACACCATCTGACCCAGTCCCTGCCAGTGACCACCACGATGTAAACTATCAAGCCAGTCTGCACCATCACGACTACGCCCCTGCATGTACATAACGTGAGCTACCGCATGTGTCCCCCAGACATCAGATGGATTCATTTCCACGGCTTGCCTGCCACACATTTCAGCAGCTTTGTAGTGCCCGGTTTCTTCTAAATCAAATGCACGAATAGCAAGAAAATCACTGTAATACCTGCAGCTATTGTCCCAGTGTTTTTCTACCGAATCCGATATTGAGGCAGACCATTGCATTTCACCCAACCAGAACAACTCTGACTGACACAGTTTGAGGGCATTAATATCCAGTGGATCATCAAGCAACTGTTGCTCGAGATGAAATACCATTGATGCAGCATCACCTGAACTTGCGGCAGTAAGCGCGCGGCAATAATGGCCTGCTTTCGCATCTGATGCCTGCAGATACCTCGCACTTGCGGTGACACACTCTTTTACAACTCCGCGATTACGCCGATGACGTTCCGAGTAGTAATACAAACCCCGAGTGGCGTGGGCCAGCGAGTGCTCCGCATCAATCTCAAGAGCACGCTGCACAAGTGACATTGAATCACATCTTGAACGGAGCGAGCTTTCGCGCGACTGATTCAGCAGCTCATCTGCATCGGAGATCATGGCACCTGCCCGGATAAATTAAAATTAGTAATGTAATGAAAATAGTGCATTCACAAGACGGGCATAAACACACACGCACAGGCCGGTTTTTTTGCACTATTATAAGTTCTGCCACACAGACTAACAGCAGTCTTGGTAACTTGTATCATCAACCGGTAATTCACATCCAGGCAATAGATGGGCACGGATATGAAAATTACAAACAGTTCAAATTGCTTCTTTAAGTCGATATCAGAACGGTGTTGGAGGTCGAGAGCAAGATCAAATTATGGTAATTTAATTGCATGCGCTGACGCTGGGAGATCACTCACTGTTAATCACCATCTAATGTACACGTGCGTAGCCCGCCGGCCATGAGTGTCAAGGCAAAAAGGCAGCATTTCACTGTGGCACTCTCGTTTTCGGTGGTGCCTCTGCGGGTACCGGAAACCGTTCACGCAAACACGTCTGAAATCAACAGTTATCCAAATTTCCACTTGGATCAAACCAATATTCCAGGAACTTACAATATGAAAGCCCTTATCGCTTCGATTGCCCTCTCTATACTTACCTTCAGCAGTGCCAATGCGGCAGATGAATTTCTCGGCCCCTGGGTGTCAGGCGGAAAAGAAGTATTGAAGATCACCAAAGAAGGCGAAGCTCTAAGCGCCGAGTTTATCCGTGAGAACGTACTTTCTGAATTCGAAAAAGTTCGCTTTCCAGCTACCGTAAAAGACGGTGCTCTGATCATTTCCGGTGAACAAGGCGATGTCTCAGCTCGATTCGATGCAGAAAACAATCTGCTGATTATCGGCGGGCTGAAAGCCTTCGAAAAATTATCACCGGAACAAGCCGCCGCTATTATCGAGCAGCTGGAAAAAAAGCAGTAGCCACTTGAAAAAATTCAACCCTCCGGCTAACCGGAAGGTTGAATATCGACTACCTTCTTCTACTGCCTGCGCTCCGGAATCAGTCCCCTGGGACTAAAGCGAAGTGCCAAAAGCAGAATCAGTCCCATAGTCATCAACCGCATATGCGCTGCCGACTCTATTAAGTGCAGTCGCAGCGGATTGTCTGTGGCCATACCAGAGGTCAGTACATCCATTAACCAAAGACCCAAAGGTTCAGCCTCAATCCAGAAAAACCAGATAACAAATCCACCCAGCACTGCACCCCAGTTGTTCCCCGATCCACCGACAATCACCATTACCCAGATAAGAAAGGTAAATCGCAACGGTTGATAACTTGCCGGTGTTAACTGACCATCAAGTGTTGTCAGCATAGCGCCGGCAATACCCACCACAATCGAACCTAATACAAATACCTGTAGGTGCCTGGCAGTGATGTCTTTACCCATCGCATTGGCAGAGACTTCGTTATCGCGTATCGCACGCATCATTCTGCCCCACGGTGAGCGCAAAGCTTTCTCTGACAGCCACAGAATTAACAATAGTACTGTGGCAAATAAAATCGTATAGCAAAGTTTGACGAAGACACTTGAAAAGGTCACAGGATCAGCACCCAGTCTCTCGCAAAGCGTTAAAAACCATTCGGCACTTTGCAAGTTAATTTCATAAGGCACAGGACGAGGAATACCGTTAACGTTCTTAACGCCGCGAGTCAGCCAGTCTTCATGCTTAAGCACGGCAACAATGATCTCCGAGATACCGAGCGTGGCAATAGCAAGGTAATCCGAACGCAGACCCAGGGTTATCTTACCCACCACCCAGGCTACCGCTCCTGCAATCATTCCACCAACAGGCCATGCCAGTAACACGGGCAATCCGAACCCGCCAAGGTATCCGGTGGCAGCCGGGTTAACTTTTTCAATGGTAGCAGTCGTCGGATCAAAAAAGATCCGCAGTAAAACACTACCGCAGATTACTATCGCCATCACCAGCGTGGTTCGAAGCGTTCCTTTGGCAAGTTTTCTATAAACCAGCAGCGCCGCTACTGCAGTGGCGACAAAGATCAGCAAGCCTGTCAATGCGCCAGTACCAGCGGCTTCCCAGGCCTCGGTAACCGGTGGCATGGAAATCAACATAGCTGCCAGTCCGCCAAGCGCTGCAAACCCCATAACCCCGACATTAAACAACCCTGCGTAACCCCACTGAATATTTACACCTAACGCCATGATCGAGGAAATGAGGCACAGGTTTAAAATAGACAGAGCAACATTCCAGCTCTGCATTTGCCCGACCAGTACAATCAGACCTGCCATGATCAGAAAGTACACAACATTGCGAAGAGAGCTGATCATACTGCTTTCCCCTTAAATATACCGGTCGGTCTGAACAGCAGCACCAATAACAAAATTAAAAAGCTCACTGCGAACTTGTAGTTGGTAGAGAGCAACTGCATCAGTCCGTCAGCTTTCCAGTCACCGGGCACAATATAGTTGGCGAATTTTTTATAAGCATAAGTTACCGTAATTTCTGAAAACGCGATAACAAAGCCACCGGCAATAGCACCAAGCGGATTGCCCAAACCACCGACAATGGCTGATGCAAAAATAGGCAACAACAATTGAAAATAAGTAAACGGCTTAAATGACTTATCCAGCCCGTACAACGTACCAGCTATCGTTGCGAGTGCGGCTGCAAGCATCCAGGTTACCATTACTACCCTATCCGGATTAATACCCGACAAGAGAGCAAGGTCTTCGTTATCAGAGTAGGCGCGCATAGACTTACCGGTTCTGGTTCTATTTAAAAACCAGAACAGAGCGGCAACCACCACGATCATTGTAACCACGGTGATGCCCTGGCTGACTTTAATAGAGACCCCTTCAGATAAGCCGGTCATTTGCTTAAACTCACGCGCCTTGATAATAAAGCGCTCACCATCGGCAAAGTTCTGATCATCAGGCCCGATAATAAACCGCACCAGACCATTCATCACAAACATCACTCCGACCGATGCAATGACATATATAACCGGATCTGCGCGCTGTTTTCTGTAATAGCGATAAACCAGCCTGTCACTTAGCAACACAAACAAGGCACAGACTATGATGCCAAACGGCAGTGCCAGCAAGGCGGTCGGCAGTGGCCCGAGGCTGAGACCCATTGACTGAAACCACCAGGTAAACAGGATGGTGAACATAGTGCCAAACGCCATCGTGTCACCATGGGCAAAATTCGAAAAACGCAGAATGCCGTAGATGAGAGTGACACCCAGTGCACCCAGCGCCAGCTGACTGCCATAAGCGACTGCCGGCACCAGAACAAAGTTTGATATAAGTACAAATGCATTTAGCGGTTCAGACATTGGGCAACCTTATTTCTTTATCCACTATTCTTTACCCACCCAGGAAGCTCTTGCGAACTTCAGGATCGTTCAACAATGCTTCGCCGGTATCGGTGTAACGGTTTTCCCCCTGCACCAAAACGTAGCCCTTGTCTGCAATATTCAATGCCTGCCGTGCGTTTTGCTCAACCATTAGAATCGAGATACCGGTACGCGCTACCTCAATAATGCGATCAAACAATTCATCCATCACAATAGGTGACACACCGGCAGTCGGTTCATCAAGCATGAGCAATTTGGGCTGCGTCATTAGAGAGCGGCCAACTGCTACCTGCTGACGCTGTCCACCGGATAATTCACCAGCATTCTGACGACGCTTCTCTTTTAGGATCGGGAATAGCTCAAACACCTGCTCCATGGTGGTATTGATATCGTCGCGGCGTAAAAAAGCACCCATCTCGAGGTTTTCCTGCACAGACATAGACGGAAAAACATTATTGTTCTGTGGCACAAATGCCATGCCTTTGGCAACCCGATCCTGCGGTGTCAGTTGGGTGATATCTTCACCATCAAGTACCACCCGGCCCTTGCGAAGACTCAACATACCAAATACTGCTTTCATTGCAGTGGATTTTCCAGCGCCGTTCGGCCCGACAATCACTGCGATCTCGCCTTTTTCTGCAGCGATGGTGCAATCGTGCAAAATATCTGCACCACCATAGCCACCGGTCATCTGCTCTCCGATGAGATAACTCATGATTGATACCTCACGACACTGCCTTGTTCTTTAGCCCGGTACCCAGATAAGCTTCTATCACTTGTTCATTGGCTTTAATTTCTGCAAGTGTTCCTTCAGCGAGTACAGAACCCTCAGCCATAACAATAACCGGATTGCAGAGCTTGTCTATAAAATCCATGTCGTGTTCGATAACACAGAACGTGTAGCCACGCTCCTGATTAAGCCGGATGATGGCATCACCAATGGTGTTTAATAATGTTCTGTTAACACCGGCTCCCACTTCATCGAGAAACACGATTTTTGCATCAACCATCATCGTGCGGCCAAGCTCAAGCAACTTTTTCTGCCCACCCGACAAATTGCCGGCAAGCTCGTCTGCTACATGCGCTATCTGCAAAAAATCTATGACTTCGTCAGCCTTTTCTTTTACCTGTTGCTCTCTCTGTCGAACTTGTGAACCACGAAACCAGACATCCCGCAATGACTCACCTGACTGATCAGGCGGCACCATCATCAGATTTTCCCGCACAGTCAGCGATGAAAATTCATGCGCAATCTGAAAGGTACGCAACATACCCTTGTTAAACAATTCGTGTGGAGGCAGGCCGGTTATATCTTCACCATCAAGCCAGACTTTGCCCGACGTCGGGGCATGAACACCGGCTATCACGTTAAACAATGTGGTCTTACCCGCACCGTTGGGACCAATCAGTCCTGTAATTGAGCCATCTGCTATTTGCAAGGATGCATTGTTTACTGCCGCAAGGCCGCCAAATCGCTTCGTCAGCTGCTCGACTCTGATCATGTTATCAGCCAGGTTTCACGAGTTAGGTTGAAGAGTATCAGTCATGTAGTAATGACCTAAAAACAGATCGGGAAGTATTCAGATATTTTACTATTCGGACGTAGCAAACAGGTAAGTGGCCCTGAACGGGCCACTTGAAGGTATAAGACTAGCGGTAGCCTACAGTAGACAGGGCGCCGTCTTTGATTTCGATTTCACGATAGTTGCCAGCACTCTCACCAGCACCGATCAACTCTACGTTGGATGCACCAACATAATCGATCTCACCACCGTCAGCCAGAATTTCCAGTGCCTTTGCAAGTTCACCGGGAAGAATCTGCTCACCAGGGGCATTCGCAACATCCATCACTTTCGATTTGTACTCTTCAGGATCAGTAGAACCCGCTGCCTGCATAGCCAGCATAATAAGAGCAGCTGCATCGTAGCTTTCAGCGGCGAACGGAGAGCTTGCATCATAGCTATCGCCAGCCAACTCAACGAGCTTGCCAGCACCTGCACTATCAGTACCCGGTGCCTGACCAAATGAGCCATTTAGATCTGGACCAACGGCTTCAGGAAGCGCGTCGCCAACCATGCCATCAGGCAGTACGAATGTCTCGAAAGCACCAGTGTCGAGTGAGCCTTGAATAATTCCTTTACCACCCTGATCAAGATATCCGGCAACTACAAGCACTTCACCACCTGCTGAAGCCAGTGCGCCTACTTCTGCAGAGTAATCAGCTTTACCATCTTCGTGTGATGCAGAGATAGTCACTGAACCGCCGGCTTCTTCGAACGCAGTCTGAAACGCATCGGCCAAACCTTTGCCGTAATCATTATTGGTGTAAGTGACCGCAACTTCTTTTATGTCACGATCCATGATGATATCGGTCATCACAACACCCTGCCGCGCATCGGAAGGTGCGGTTCTGAAAAACAGATCATTGTCTTTCACAGTTGAAAGCGCCGGTGAGGTAGCAGATGGAGATATCATCACCATGCCATTGGGCAGAGCAACGTTGGTTAGTGCCGCCGTGGTCACACCAGAGCAGTCACCACCAACCACACCAGAGACTTTGTCCGCAGTAATCAAACGTTCAATAGCAGATTGTGCCGCCGCTGAATCAACACAAGTTGTGTCCGCGCGCACCGCAACCACAGTTGTACCATCCAGCAATTTGCCTGATTCCGACACTTCGGCAATCGCAGCTTCAGCAGCAGGCGCCATATTGGCAACAAGTGATTCAATTGGACCAGTTAAGCCGAGGAATACACCGAGCTTGATTTCTTCTGCAGACGCGGCGCTGGCCGCAGTCATACCCGTCGCCACAGCGGCGGAAATTAATAGTTTTTTCATAGAATTCTCTCTATTGAGCTTGGGCTCACGTAAAAATTTAGTCAGGCCAAAGCGGTCGGCCTTTTCTCCAGGGGAGGCGTCGGCAAGCCAACACACAACCTTTCTGTATTGTTACATTTATTTGGGCAGAAAGGTTAGTAAGGATAGGGCTTTTTGACGACTGAAACGGCAGGTAAGTTAATTGAAAATATCCATCGGCAACGACTGCCTGATCAGCAGGAAATCAAACACCAGGTTTGTTGACAAATACCGAACTCAGGATTATCCTTGCTGGCTTGCCACCATCTGTGTCCCCTTCGTCTAGAGGCCTAGGACACCGCCCTTTCACGGCGGTAACAGGGGTTCGAATCCCCTAGGGGACGCCATCTATCCTTTCTCAGCGTCTACAAGGTAAGCACCCAGCGAAAGACACCATTTACAGTTTAGGGAGCCATTGAGAGCATGCCGGCTCATCCACTATGAGCCGTGCCAATGACAGAAAAAGTAACACGTGCCGTAAGTTGTAGAAGTTCAGACTTAATCTGACACTTTACTTTAGAAAAGAGGCTGGAAACAGTCTTTAAAAAGTGAGGGTTACCGGTTTTAATGGAAGTGCAATCTTTCAATTAAAACTTAAGAGGCAACCCTCATGATCAATAGTACAGAGAAAGTCATTTCGCATAAAGTCGGCCTGTTGAATCTCGCTGAAGAGCTCCACAATGTTTCCCAGGCTTGTAAAATGATGGGGTACTCGCGGGACACGTTTTATCGCTACAAAGAGGCTGTAGAAGAAGGCGGTGTAGAGGCGCTGCTTGAGAGAACCCGACGTA
>CAZKAQ010000017.1:0-47764 GCA_964550655.1 uncultured Granulosicoccaceae bacterium | reverse complement strand
CTTCGGCGCGTGGCGGGCCACGCTTCTCAGGCGATCGGGCGACCTGCTTAGCGCTATTGACTCTGGACGCCGAATCCTCATGAATTATGCAGGTTAAATGCTTACTTGTTATGTGCCAATCAATGGCGTAATTTGTTAATTTAATATTTCTTTTACCCACTTAAGACTATGAAAAATATTCTCGCAGGCATTGCTTCCGTACTGTTTTTGACCGCCGTTACCCCGTTGTCGGCGGGTGATCTGTGGGGTGGTAGCTTCAGTAAGCTGAATTCGCGGATCATCCGATCCATAGCGATCGCGCCACACGATCAATCGATGGTTATGGTTGGTAACAAAGGTCCGTCTGCCGGGGCGGCACAGGTATTTGCCAGCAGCGACGGCGGTGTTTCCTGGCGTTTTCTCAACGATGGTAAGCCGCTGACAGCAAATGCCACCGATGTGCAGGCAGTGGCGTTTGTGTCACCGACGGTCATGCTTGCAGGGACCTGGAAACACGGGCTTTACCGATCGGATAACGCGGGGGCAGGCTTTGCGCGAGTCAGCAACTTACCTGCTAAAGATATACGCAGTATCTCGGTGCTTGGTTCCGGCAGGATTCTCGTCGCAACCGGTGCGAACGGCATCTGGAAGAGTGATGACGCAGGCCTGAACTGGAGTGCCACATCTCAATCCAGCGGCTTTTTCTGGTCACTTACATCCAACGATGCTTCGAGCTTACTCGCGGCGTCTCCTGGTAGTGGCTTGTATCGCTCAACAGACGCGGGTGATAGCTGGACACGCATTAATGACACTGAAGGTTTATATGAAGCCACTTCAACCGGAAATCTGATTGCGGCAGCGGGTGAAAAAGGGTTGCTGATTTCACAGGATGCAGGTAGCACCTGGAGTAGCGTAGCGGGTGTCGAAGGGGTCAGGTTGTCATCTGTTCAGGTAGATAAAAATAATGGCAACACTTTGTTGGCAAGCAGCTGGACAGACGGAGTAATAGAATATTCCGTCAACGATAAAAGTATTTCACGGTATGTTCAGGGGCTGCCCACGCTTCACGTCAGACAAACTGACCGTGGTCTGCTGCTTGGCAGCTGGGGCAAGGGTTTGCATGTTCTGCCACAATCATCTCGCACTGACTATCTGGTTGCAGCAGCACGCGCAGCAGACCTGTCGGTTGTTACTACACTGTTATCGGAAGGTGCCGAGGCCGATTCGTTTGATAAAAACAGAAATACTGCTTTGATCTTTGCCGGGCGTGACGGGCATATTGATATCGCAAAGCTGCTGTTACGCAATGGTGCCGACGTCAACTGGATTGACGGAGAAGGCGTGACCGCACTGATTCTAGCTGCATTCAAGAATCATCCGGAAATGGTTCGACTGCTTTTGGATAATGGTGCCGACAAGAGCGTTGTCGATAACTTCGGCAGAACAGCAATTCAATATGCACAACGACGTGGTGAGTCAGACGCTATTGCAAAAATGCTTAAATGAGTTGTGAGGCAGCGTTGGTTATTGTTGTACTGCTTCAAAAGTTTCAAGAAAACGGGACAAACTAATTATCTCATCTTCTTCGAGCTCAAAACCCGGTCTGAGCTCGTGCTCATGTGCACGCTCCAGGGCTGGTGGGTTGGCGTAAAAGCGTACCACTTCTTCCAGTGTATCGAAGCGTCCGTCGTGAAAGTAGGGGCCTGTATTACTGATATTGCGCAAGGACGGTGTTCTGAAGGCACCGCGCATATGTAATGCGTCGCGACTCAGGTATATGAGATGCAGGCAGTCATCGGGGTCGGCATCGCTGTATCTTCCCTGGCAGTTGAACTCATCCAGCAGAGCTGATTGCAATCCGTACTCACGTCCAAAATCAAACACTGGCCCGGTGATATTGCCTGTTGCTATGTTATGAAATTCGTCATTTGTCAGTAACGGGCCGTTGTGACATTCAATGCATTGTGTTTTCTTTTCATTTAAAAATAAAAGCGCGCCTTTTAATTCGTTTTTATCAAGCGTTTTTATTTGATTGATTTTTTTGCCAGTTCTGACTTCATCTATAAACAAGTCAAAGCGTGTTTTTAATGGCTGTAGCGTATATTGATAGGCGGCGAGTGCTTTGCCGATATTCGCAAATACCGTATTGATTTTATGCTTTGTATTTTCCGGTAGCTCAGCCCATCTTTGTCTTTGCTCCTTGTCTCTTGTTGGCGCTGCAGATATTGAGAATACCTTTTCATTACCGTTGAAAGGCAGTTTGCCGAAGATAGATTCGTATTGTTGCCTGTAACTCTGCGTATTGGCAATAAGTTGTGTGACCGCAATACGATCACTGTTCATTTCATTTGCGGCTTCAATTGGAGTCAGTGCCTGAGACCATAGAGAATCCCGTCGTCCATCCCAGTAAAACCAGGTGAACCACGCCACGCCATGAAGCGCCGGGGTATTGCGGGTAGTTGTGCCGGCGGCAACACCGGTTGGTAAGCCGTCAGTAAAGAACTTATCCGGAAGATGGCAACTTGCGCATGAGAATTGATTGTCACCGCTGAGTTGTTTTTCGTGAAAAAGCGCTTCACCTAATTGCCTGGCTTGATCGTTAAAGGCGTATTGGTTGGACTCCGCGGATGGCATTGCCAGTTTGTCTATTGAGAGGCTCTGCAGGACTGCTTTCTCACGTTCGGTAAATTCGCTGCGGCCACAGGCCGACAACAGGAGTACACAGCAAGTGATTACTACATAACGTAATGCGACAGGAATTTGTATTAACGGATTCAAGCGATGTCTTAACTTTTTATGTATTGATAGTGTGTAGAATGAGGATACCACCGGAACTGAGTTTAACAGGTGTCTGATAGTTGGCAACCAACACTGGAAGCAGCGCTTGACGTAAAAATAACGTCGAAGCAAGCGCTCGGAGGTGGCGATTTTGCCACAGCCTATCGAGCCGACCTTAGCGATGGCGGGCGCCTGTTCATCAAAACGCATTCAAATCCGCCTGCATATTTTTTCAGTACAGAAGCTGCCGGCCTGAAATGGCTGCGTGACAGCGCAACCGTCAGAATCCCCGAGGTATTGGCATTCTCTGATGACCCGCCATTTCTTGCTCTGCAGTGGATTGAACCTGGTCGTAGCTCTGACGATGCAACTCTGGGTACTGCGCTGGCAGCCCTGCATAACAGTCCCTGGAGCCATTACGGCAGGCCAGATCAGCGTACTACAGGTAGCCTTGCGTTGGCCAATACGCCTTATGTTCGATGGGCAGATTTTTACGCCAATAATCGTTTGCTCCCACTGGCAGAAATAGCCAGGCAGAGAACTGCCTTAACAGAATCCGACTGCAGTGCACTGGAGTTGATCGCGGACAACCTGTCAGCCGCCTCTATTGCAGATGATAAACCAAGTCTACTTCACGGTGATCTATGGGCGGGTAACCGGATTGCAGATAGTGAAGGTTGTAGCTGGCTGATTGATCCTGCTGCACATGGCGGGCACCGTGAGTTTGATCTTGCAATGATGCTGTTGTTCGGCGGTTATTCAACAGAGTGCTTTGCCGCCTATCAAAAAGCATTTCCCCTTGCGAATGGCTTTGATAGTCGGGTGCCGTTACATCAGCTGGCGCCGCTGGTAGTGCATGCAATCAAATTTGGTTCGAGCTACACCAGCGCTGTTCGAAGCGCTATTGTACAGTCAAAAAAGTATTTGAATATTTAGTCGAAATATCACACGCCATGCGCTGTGGCTGTGTTCAGTGGATTTGAAGTCTGCTGTTTTTGATCACAATAACCAGGTTAAATAATTTTGTAACAACGGATCAATTCTTCGTCGAACTCACAGGCCTTGTATAGCGCTCTGGCTGATACGTTATTTGAGAAAACGTTAAGGCTCATAAAGCTTGCACCTTGTTGCTTTGCGGCATCGGTACAGGCGGCTATCAGATCTCGTGCTATGCCTTGTCTCGTGTGGTCGGGATGAACTGCCACTGCCTCGAGGTGAGCGCCGGTAGCGCCACTCAGAATGTCTGGCTTTAGTGTATACATAGCAATGGCTATTGCATTATCCATGTTATCTGCCGCCAGAAGAATACTGGTGTTTTCTGCTTTTCCAGCCAGTGATTTTTTCATCAGTTTATAATCACCGTACCAGAGGTCTTTGGGGTCTCTGTTATTCGGGACAACAAAGTCAGCAAGCAGTGGTAGCAGTTTGCTGAGGGCTGTTTCATCCTGTGGCGTTGCTGATCTTATAGTGTAGGGCATTATATTTTGTTGTTAATTTATGAGAATGATGTTCGTGATCAGGCGTTAACCGGCAGATAGATTTCGGTGATCAAGTCTTTTTGCGCCACTTTTATCGGGTCGTTAACGTATAATTCAAAAGGTGCAATCTTCTTGTTCTTTTTCAATTTTCTGTGACGCTGACAAGTATTGGCCGTTGCCCAGGCGTTACCCAGATGCTGGTAACTTCCGGTGTGTACTATTTTCAAAGCGCGACAATGGTTGATTGACGCTTTGGCATCTGATTTATTCACCGTTGCGAAGGCAGTGTATTTGCAGTGTTGCGTTTTTATATTTAGATCGTGGTAAATTGCGCCACAGGATTGTTCTGTTGTTTTTCCTTGCACAGACTCATTAACATTCTCAAAATGTGTTTTCATTGAATCTGATATGTCGGATAACTGGCATTCAGCAGTAGCGCCTGTGTAATGTATTTCCGGTACATCGACAACACCAATGATTTTTGAGTTCGAGGTAACGGTGTTTGTCTCTACATATTCTTTCAGCATTTTTAATCCGCGCTCGTAATCCATACCGATCATAGCCTTCATGGTGTCGACCATGAATAACATAAAAAATGGCAGGCTACCGTTCATGTGCCAGGTCACGCTTGAGTTGTTGTTGTCGATAGCGCGGGTTTCAAATTTGACTTTGGCTGTGGATTTGAAAGGTCTTATGAATGTCAGATCCATATTGTCAGTGTTGCCGTCGCTGTTTGACAGTTCCATTCTTCCAGCACCTGTCATTTCACCTTGCCAGGTGTAGGCGTGCCCCGGTTGTGCGGGTGTGCCTTCAATTTCCAGTTTGGTTGTCGGTTCCATGCATAGCCAGGGTGACCATATGTCCCACACACCGTAATTCTGGATTGCCCGGCGCGTATTTTCAGCAGGTGCGTTAACTTCAATTGTTCTTTCGACGTGAAATTTTGGCATGCAATCTCCTGTTATCAGTGGCCGGTGTGTAAATTTTGCGTTAATTCGGCGGATTTGCCAAACCTGACAATCGTTTGTGGTTTTTCATCGCATTCTTCAATACCATGAGATGCAAGAGTTCAGTGTAACGGCCTTGAGCCATGTAGTCCGGAGCAGGGAGGTTCGTCGCCGGGAACGTCCGGTAGTCAACTTAAACTCGTCGTCAGGTAACAGATAATCAGGAGATTTTAATGAAGTTTTTGCGTCCCGGAGCCACTTCGTCTCTCGTTGCGGTAGCCGTCTCTTTCGCAATCACAGCGAGCCAGCCTGCGCTTGCTTCAAACGCTCAATTGAAGGTGATTCCTGACGATACCCTGTTTTATTTCGGCACCGGCAAACCAGTTGCCTGGGAGGACATGCTGTCGATGTTGCCCGGCGGTCTTGATGCCGAGGGTTTAGCTGAAACGATATCGGAAGCCGGTGACGGAAACGATGAGATATTCAGCAAAATCAGTGATTTTTTCAATGATCCCTCGGCTTTTGCCAGTCAGTGGGGTCTGGGTGAAGAGGTGCAATTCAGCGCCTACACCGTGGGTGTGATGCCGGTGTTTCGTATTACAGCTGATGGCGAGCAATTTGAGTCCGCGTTTCAAAAGGCAACAGCCGATGGTGACCTGACCTTCGATATCATTAATCACAAGGGAATAGATGTTCGTGTGGTGCCACTTGATGATGCACCCGAAAATGCAGACAGTGATGGTCCAAGTGCAGCCGAGTTGGAAGCTTCAAAAAAATCCACAGAACAGAAACTAAACAATTTAAAAGAAAAAAACCAGACTGCAGAGCAAGCGTTGCAGACAGCAACGTCCAGTCTCGAATCGGCCAAGGCAGCAAACGATGCTAGTGGAATTGCACAAGCGGCCAATCAAATTGCTGAAGCCGCAGCAAAGGTATCTGACGGTACTACCCGGCAGGCAGAATTGGAAAAAGAGCTGTCGAGCTTAAATTCGCTTCTTGGCAAAACACAGACTTCACAAAATGCTGTCAACAGGTCCGGGCCCGGACTAGTCACTGCCGCAGTTGATAGTGAAGTTGTATTCGCTATAGCGAGTGACGCCTATGATCCCGATGTATTGGATCAATTGCTAGGTTTAAATGATCCCGAAGTGTCACTTGCGGGCTCAGGTAAGGTTAAAAAGATTCGCAGTGAGTGGAACTACGGTGATGAGATTGCCATGTTCGTTGATCTGAAGTTGATCGCTGATGCGATTACCGGAGGGGACAGTTTGGCCGCACGTCAAATACAGGCACTAATGGCTGATAAGTTGCCAACAAGGAGTAAGGCTGAATTTGAAGCGCTTGCAACGGATCCATGTAAAGCCGAGATCCGCCAGTTTGCTGAGCATATGCCTATGGTCGTCAGTGGTAACCGGCGTTTCGAGGTAAGTGATGATTCGTTAAATTACGATTCGCACTTTGCAGTGGTTTTGAATAACGAACCGCTGCGAGATACGCTTAAGCTTTTGCGTGGTGCTATACCAGCCTCACAATCCGGCAGCGAAGCGATGCTTTCAATGGGACTCGGACTTGATGTCGATACCGCGCCGCAGCTTTCCGCACAACTGACGGAAATTATCAGTAGCATTAATTACGAGTGTGAGGTGTTTGAGGGAATAAACGATCTCGCGAAAACAGATGTCAGTTCACTGTCTTTGGGTGCGCTGATGTTTGGCGGTATGGCACGTGGTGTTAAGGGTATTAACTTAAATATTTACGACGGTGATATTGATGCCAATGCCGCGATCCCTGTCAAGGGTATTGATGGTGCTATAGCCATAGCGGCTGAAGATCCTGCTGCGTTGCTCCAGACACTTCGTATACTACCTCAAATGAGTATGTTTTCAGACTTACCACTGGATGGAACTCCTCTTATGCTGAATGATCGTATCCCGGTCCCATTGCCTGAAGGCGCCGAGATTTTCGCTGCAGTCAAAGATAAGAACATTGTGCTCTTCAGTGGCGCTGAAGCAGAGGATTATGCTAATCGGCTTGGTGGAAATGGGGAAGAAGGATTCATATTTTCCACTGTTAATACCAGTAAACTTATCAGTAAACTCAAGCAGGTTGTTGAACAACTTCCACAACGCTCGC
The DNA here is from genome assembly GCA_964550655.1 of uncultured Granulosicoccaceae bacterium. Lineage (GTDB taxonomy): Bacteria > Pseudomonadota > Gammaproteobacteria > Granulosicoccales > Granulosicoccaceae. Next base: position 40,449 of record CAZKAQ010000017.1, on the reverse strand, counting down.
AAGATAGTAAACAACTCGATCAGGTCGAAAAATATATGCAATCTTATCCGATCGGGAATATCTCATATAAGATTGATTTCACCGATAGAGGTATTGAAATGGAGAGTGTCGGTCAGATTGAGCGGCAGAAAAAATAATAATTGATGGTGAAATGTTTTTCAGTCCGTTGTTTTGATCTTCGGCGGATTGAAAATTATCGTAATTCCAACTAATCAACAGTAACTATTAACACTAACAGGATATTTGTGCACTCTCCCAATGAAGACTCACTGACATTACCGGCAGCGTTAAAAGCCTGGTTGAATAAACGACGCATAGAAGAGGTAGAGTGTGTTGTCTCAGATATTGTTGGTATCGGTCGTGGCAAAACTATGCCGGCGCGAAAATTTTTTCGTGCTGAGAGAATGTTTCTTCCCTCTTCTATCTTTTATCAGACCATCACCGGAAACTATGCAGAAGTAGGAATTCGCAATGCATGGACTGAGTCTGATTTGATATTGGTGCCGGATTATGACACGGCGCGTGCAGTACCATGGACATCCGATATTACCATGCAGGTTATCCATGATCTGGAAACACAAAATGGTGAGCCGGTTGGTTTTGCACCACGTAGTGTTTTAAAACGTATAGTGGACCTCTACACAAACCGCGGCTGGAAGCCGGTTGTCGCACCAGAGCTTGAGTTCTATCTAACCAAACCAAATATCAATCCTGATGATCCGGTTGTACCACCTGTTGGGCGTAGTGGAAGGCGGGGTGTAAGCAGGCAGGCCTACAGTATCAGTGGAGTAGATGAGTACGAAAAAGTAGTCGATGACATCTATGACTTTGCGGAAGCGCAAGGGCTGGAAATTGATACATTAATGCAGGAGGGTGGTGCAGGCCAGCTTGAAATCAATCTGAATCACGGTGATCCGATAGAACTTGCAGATCAGGTCTTTATGTTCAAACGCACAATCCGTGAGGCAGCGTTACGTCACGATTGCTATGCAACATTTATGGCCAAGCCCATGGAAGATCAGCCAGGTAGTGCGATGCATTTGCATCAAAGTGTGGTGGACGCAAAGACTGGCAAGAACCTGTTTAATGACAGTAATGATGAGCCAAGTGAGTTATTTTATCATTTCATCGGCGGTCAGCAGGCTTCGATGAATTCAGTGGTTTGCATGCTGGCACCTTACGTAAACAGCTATCGCAGACTGGTTCCTGATGCGTCAGCACCTATTAACCTTGAATGGGGTATTGATAATCGATCTACCGGCATTCGTGTGCCTGTTTCAGTACCACAGGCAAGAAGGGTCGAGAATCGTGTCGGTGGTATGGATGCCAACCCGTATCTTGCTATTGCCGCCTGTCTTGCCTGTGGATATGTTGGCATGACTGAAAAATTGCAACCAAGAGACGCAATTGACCATGAGGCCTATGATCTTCCTCGTTCTTTGCCAAACGGAGTTATCGAAGCGCTTAATCTGTTTGAAAAGGATGAAAAAATGACCGCTATACTAGGTGAGAATTTTAGTCGGGTTTATCTGTCAATAAAGCGAGAGGAATATCAGGAATTTTTACGTGTTATCAGTCCGTGGGAGCGGGAGCATTTGTTGTTGAATGTTTAAATCAAGTTAGGAATTGTACGCAAACAGCTAAAACATTTTTTTTATTATACGAAAACGCAGGATCAAGATGAAATTTACAATAGAATATTGTGTGCAGTGAAATTACAAACCTAAGGCGCTCCGTGCGAGAGACCGATTACTTGTAAATTCAAAAACTGAAGTTAGTTTGGTAGAGGGCAGTGGTGGTGCTTTCGAAGTGAGCCGCGATGGAAAAATGATTTTTTCCAAACATGCAACAAATCGTTTCCCGACAGATGACGAACTGGATGCTATGCTACAAAACTAAAGGTCCATTAGAAGTCTGTTGGTTCAAAGATATGAATCGCATTTTGTGCGAAGTCAGCCACCCAAACGGTCCCTGGAAATATATTAGTATCGCCCTGAGTGGTAACATCGAGCGGGGTACCCAGGTTATTAAAGAATCTATCCAGTCCAGTGACTGTGTCGCCGGCGTTGTTAAGTTGAATGCGGAACACCGATTGGCTGAAGCTTGCGGCAAGTAAATCACCCTGCATTGCACCACCAAAATTACTGGCAGTATATTGTGTCAAACCGTTGGTAGATGATCCAAACACAAACAAAGCGCCGTCTTCCTGGCCAGGTATTCTATAGTCGCATTCAATCGGATTTGCCGCACCTTCGATAGGAGTTTGAGGGTTGGAACTATTGAATGTGTTATTTTTACTGCCGCGAGTAGGATTAGGATGACCACCGTAGTAGCCGTTATTTTTAATAAAGTGCAGGCCATCGCCGTAGGTTATGCCACCAGCCTGTTTGAAGTTTCCGAGGCAGTTGCCGGCAGGCACGTCACCCCATCCGGCATTTGGACCATTATCCACCGTATACATACGATTGTTATCCGTTAACAATAAGTCATAAGCATTTCGAAAACCGGGTGCATAGATAGACACTGGCCCGTTTTCTTCAAGGATCGCCATATTCTTACCGTTATTACCACCGAACGGGTCATTGTTGTCGGTTGTGCCAGGTCGGTCTTCATCGTCAAGGGTGGGTAGATCGTAAGTGTTGTTACCAATCTGATTTAGTTTTACTTCGACGATCGCACCGCTATAAGCATACTCGGGAAGTCCCGCAAAATTGTTTGACGGGAGCCCCATATTAGTATGTCCACCCATCGATATGTATAGCGTATTACCATCAGCACTAAGTTGCATTCCATTGCCGATATGGTTTTCTTCGGAGCGTGGTAATCCTCTGACGAGATCTTGTTTGCTCCAGGCCGTGTTGTTTTTTGTGAGTCTGGAAATGATTACTGAATTTGTATCCAGGTTAGAATCATTGCCCGAAGGGCCAGCAGCCTGACGTGGGTCAGCAGATGCTACAAGAATTTCCGGTTTATTGGCGCTCCCGGTAACTAGAATGCCAGTTACTAACCTGCCTTTTATGTTGTTGTTTACGCTACCGTCGTCATTGTGATTTGTCATACTTTCTATAAGACCAATCCTATCAGAATTGGTAACTGTATAGGTGTTTGTGGTAGTTCGTTCGACCTCATACTCCCAGATATAACCATCACGTTCTGCGACATAAAGATTGCCGTTAGGACCAAACTGCAGTGATGTTGGTTTCGCTGGTGCAGCGTTGTTGAGTTTCGTTGTAAGAAATTTCGGAGTCGTTGGATTCACCGGAGTTGGGCCTGGAGATTGTGGATCATCGTCAATTGGATCCGGCTCGGGCGGTAACGACGCTGTGCCGTTTAAATCTACCCGTATAGTTGGATTTGATCCATCGTGATCAAGAGAAAGCTGAGCAGATTTCTGACCGGCGATCGTGGAAGACATTGTTGTAACTATGTTTGCAGATTGACCTGGGTTGAGTGTGATGATATTTCCAAAATTGGTAGTGAAATCAGTGTTATCACCTGAGATTGTCGCATTGAAAATGTTGATCGCTGGGTTACCTGCAGGACCTGCATTGGTAAGAGTCAAAGTTCTATCAGTATTTGTGAAAACCTCAATCGTTCCAAACTCAAGATCGGTGGTGGAAATTACCAGTTCGCTGGCGGGTACATCAACACCGGATCCTGTCATTAACACAAGGTGAGGAGAATTTTCGCCCGAATGTTCGATTCTGAGGAACGCTTTTTTGGCACCCAGTGAAACCGGACTGAATGTGACGTCAAAATTTAAGGTTTGTCCAGCGCTAATAACATTGTAACCAACGTAGTCGGTAATAAAGTCACCGGGATCCTGCCCACCTACTGTGACTGAGAAAATTTCAATGTCCAGATCCTTCGCATTACCCGTATGCGAGATAGAAAACTGCTGAGATTTTTGTGTCCCTAGTTCAACTTGTCCGTTTTCTAAAAGTGTAGGGTTGAGACTTAAACCTGATGAAGACGGAATCTGCCCTACGCCACTGAGTGGGATTTTCAGGGTTTGAGCGTTTGCTATAAATGATGCAACTACAAGAAAGAGAGCGCAAAATTTAAGAGTAGAACGAGGGTTCATGCTTGTCTGTTCCGAATCTGGAAGGTTTCGAAAAAATATTCATTAGTTGTTGTACTAAATGCAAGAAGCACGCAAAACGGAGAGTCAGTAACTTGACGGTACTATTTCAGGTTATGTGGACGTGCTAACGAAAACGAATGATTTTGGTATAGCAATTGCGACATCTGTCTGATTATTCTGATAGATCAATCGAACAGGAAATTTAATGTCAATCAGTCGGACACAGGTTTCGGGTACTCAGACAATAACAACGACTAAGAGAATCCTGATAACTGGTGGAGCGGGTTTTCTTGGCTCACACCTTTGTGATCGATTCATTGCTGAAGGACATGAAGTTATTTGCGTCGATAACTTTTACTCCAGCACCAAACAAAATATACAGCATCTACATGGTCATCCCTCTTTTGAACTGATACGTCATGACGTAACATTTCCTTTGTATGTCGAAGTCGATGAAATTTACAACATGGCGTGTCCTGCCTCACCGATTCATTATCAAAGTGATCCGGTGCAGACAACAAAAACTAGTGTGCATGGTGCGATTAACATGTTGGGTCTGGCAAAACGAACCGGTGCAAAAATCCTTCAGGCATCAACCAGTGAAGTTTACGGTGATCCGGCAGTGCATCCACAAGAAGAGAGCTACTGGGGTAACGTAAATCCTATTGGGCCACGTTCATGCTATGACGAAGGAAAACGTTGTGCTGAAACGTTATTTTTTGATTATCACCGTCAACATGACGTTAACACCAAGGTTGTTCGTATTTTTAATACCTACGGTCCACGTATGCACCCCAATGATGGTCGGGTGGTTTCAAATTTTATAGTTCAGGCGTTACTTGGAGAGCCAATGACTCTGTTTGGCGATGGTACTCAAACCCGCTCTTTTTGTTATGTCGATGATCTTATAGATGTAATTGTACGAATGATGCGTTCTGACGACGACTTCATTGGACCAGTTAATATTGGTAATCCGTCAGAGTTTACCATGATCGAGTTGGCACAGATGATCCGTGAAAAAACAGGCTGCAAATCAGAACTGGTGCACAAGCCTCTACCTGTTAATGATCCGATGCAAAGGAAGCCTGATATTTCACTGGCTAAAGAAAAGTTGAATTGGAAGCCTGTGATAGATTTATCGAGTGGCCTGGATCGAACTATAGATTATTTTAAAAGTCGAGTAGAGCAACAAGGATTGAAGAAAGCGGCGTGAGGTGGTCTGGCTTTTGTACCATTGTGTTAAATGGTAAATTTAAATCAGGCACTCCAACCACCTGATATCTCGGGCGGTTTAGATAGGGACTCTTCTGGCCGGGTACTAAACGCGTACTTCATCTCAGTTTCTGCTGCGGGGATTAGCGTCGCCTTTTTTTGAAACCCTCTCTGATAAATTATTCTTAATCACATATTGGGATAATTAGGCCCGCCACCACCTTCAGGCACTACCCAGGTAATATTCTGACTGGGATCTTTAATATCACAGGTTTTGCAGTGCACGCAGTTTTGAGAATTGATCTGGAATAGTTGTTCTCCGGCTTTTTCAACAACCTCATAGACGCCGGCCGGGCAGTAACGCTGTGCCGGTTCGTTCCATTTGGGGAGGTTAGTGCCAAGGGGTATGTCAGCGTTGTTGAGTGTCAGGTGGGCCGGCTGGTCTTCTTCATGGTTAGTATTGGATAGAAATACCGAGCTTGGTTTGTCGAAGCTGATCTTGCCATCAGGGCGCGGGTAATCGATGGTCGGGCTTTCTTCTGTTGTTTTAAGCGTTGCATGATCCGGCGTATCGTCTTTTAGAGTGACTGGCATTTTGCCGCCGAGCAGATTCTGATCAATGTAGTTAAAAGCACCACCTAGATAAGTACCGAATTTATGCATTGCCGGGCCGAAGTTGCGGGACTTGTGCAGTTCTTCGTATAACCAGCTGTCTTCGAAGTTGCTGGTAAAGGCAGTTAACTCTTTACCGGTACTGTCAGCGTTTGACTTAAGTTCATCATGAAGTGTTTCGGCTGCAATCATGCCGCTCTTCATGGCGGTGTGGCTGCCTTTAATTTTTGAAAAATTCAGGGTGCCGGCATCGCAACCAACGACCAGGCCACCGGGGAAGGTCATTTTGGGTAGTGAATTTAAACCACCTTTCACAATGGCTCTTGCGCCGTATGAGATTCTTTCTCCACCTTCTAAAACTTGTTTTATAGACTTGTGATGTTTGAATACCTGGAATTCATCAAACGGGCTCAGGTTGGTATTGCTGTAGTTCAGGTCGACGATAAGACCGACCACGACTTGTTGATCTTCAAGGTGATAAAGGAAGGAGCCTCCGGTAGCGTCACTTTCACCCAGAGGCCAGCCTGCGCCATGAACGACCAAGCCCGGCTGATGCTTTTCTTTATCAATTTTCCAGAGTTCTTTTAAACCGATGCCATAGTGTTGCGGGCTTTTACCTTCATCAAGGTTGTACTTTGCAATGAGTTGCTTGCCTAAATGGCCACGGCAGCCTTCAGCGAACACAGTGTATTTAGCTCGTAGTTCCATACCTGGTTCATAGCTGTCTTTTTTCTCACCGTCTTTACCGATGCCCATATCACCGGTTGCAACACCTGCAACGCTGCCGTCATCGTTATAGAGAATTTCAGCGGCGGCGAAGCCCGGGAATATTTCTACACCAAGTTCCTCGGCCTGTTCACCCATCCATCGAACCACGTTGCCGAGGCTGACAATATAGTTGCCGTCGTTATGCATGGGTTTGGGGATCATGAAGTTTGGCATTTTGATGGATTTTTCCATACTGGTGTAAAAGTGCATTTCATCACCGCTTACTTCGGTATGCAGCGGCGCACCTTTTTCTTTCCAGTCGGGGAAGAGTTCGTTTAATGCTTTTGGCTCCAGAATCGCGCCGGAGAGAATGTGTGCGCCAACTTCAGAGCCTTTCTCAAGCACGACGACTGATAGTTCGGTCTCGCTTTCCGCGGCAAGCTGCATTAGCCGACATGCTGTAGCCAGACCAGCGGGTCCGCCACCAACGATGACGACATCAAATTCCATCGATTCGCGTTCAGTATCCAAGGTTTTGGCTCCGGTTTTAAAAAGATTGCCTTGCCAGCGCAAGTGTTGTGCGGGCAGGATTGCTGACCGATAGTAAAGTGCCAGATTTTCTACTCAGCAATTATAATGCTTCCGACCTTGATTGGTCACTGGTTTATGGTGTCAAAAGGGTTATTCAACGTCCCGACACTCAATTGCGCGTAAAATGGAGCTATGCCGCGACGGTGCCATGAAGTTAGTTGCGCTGTGATTACCAGTTTCCGATCTGCTTTACGCGACCCTCTACAGGAGAGAACAGTATGAACGTTTCAGGCTTGGCAGCAGTGGTGACAGGCGGTGGGTCCGGGCTCGGCGCTGCTACTGTCCAAAGTTTGTGCGAGCAAGGTATGAAGGTGGCGGCGCTGGATCTCAATCAGGAGGCAATCGACGGTATCGCCAAACAAACCGGTGCGCTCGGTTTGATGTGCGATGTCGCCGACGAAGCGTCCGCAAAGGCTGCACTGGGTGCTGCCAGTGCACAGCATGGCGTCGCCCGGTTGCTGGTGAATTGTGCCGGTATTGCTCCGCCGCAGCGGATTGTCGGACGAGATGGTGCGAGTCCGCTGGACGACTTTAAAAAGGTGATTGATATTAATCTCACGGGCACTTACAACATGATGCGACTATTTGCTGAAGCGCTCATACCGGCGGATGTGCTCGATGATGACGGTGAGCGTGGTGTAATCGTCAACACAGCTTCTGTGGCAGCGTATGATGGCCAGATTGGCCAGGCGGCCTACAGCGCATCAAAAGGTGCAATTGTGTCATTGAATCTTGTCGCAGCACGCGAGTTTGCAAGTTTCGGTATTCGTACAATGGCGATAGCGCCGGGGCTGATGGGTACACCGATGCTGCTTGGTTTACCCGAAGAGGCGCAGCAGAGTCTTGCCGGGCAGGTGCCGTTTCCAAAACGGCTTGGTTATCCTTCCGAGTTCGCTTCGTTAGTGAGTGAAATTTGTCGTAACCGGTTGCTCAATGGCGAAGTGATCCGTATGGACGGGGCCATACGAATGGCTCCAAGATAGCTAGTTAACAAACGTGTGTTTCGTTACACTGAATTTATCAATACTGTAGGTCGGAAAGTTTTATGCGCAATGGGTAAAAAGATCGCACTGGTTGAAGATGAGCCGTCACTTCAGGTGAATTATTGTCAGGCACTGGAGCGGCACGGTTATGAAGTCTCCGTTTACAGTAACAGGCCGGATGCAATAGCGGCATTTAATATTGATCTGCCTGATCTTGCGATCATTGATGTCGGTCTGGGTAGTGAAGCAGAAGGTGGCTTTGAGCTTTGTCGCCAGTTGCGTACTATGGCGCCGCTACTACCGATTATCTTTCTCACCGCGCTTGATTCCGAACTAGATACAATTTCCGGCTTACGTCTGGGTGCAGACGACTATCTAACCAAAGATATCAGTCTGGCCCATCTGGTTGCACGTGTGGTGGCATTGTTCAGGAGAGTTGATGCACATAATCAGCCGGATCTGCCGGAAGATATCGTTAAAGCCGGGGAATTGCAGATTGATATGAAACGTATGATTGCTACCTGGAGTGGCATGGCGGTGACGCTCTCCGTTACTGAATTATGGATGATTCACGCGCTTGCATTGCACACCGGGCATGTGAAGTCGCGTCAGCAACTGATGGATGCAGCCAACGTAGTACTGGACGATGCAACGGTAACATCGCATGTGAAAAGAATCCGGCGTAAGTTCCTCGCGGTTGACGGTAACTTTGATCGAATAGAAACAGCTTACGGTATGGGCTATCGGTGGCTGGCGTAGATTCTTTTGTGGTTGATACCTTGTCTGATTCAGTAAAAAACGAATTTTGAATCTTCGCGCGCAACTGGCAATTGTTTGTCTCTGCCTTCTGGTGCTGCCGTGGACTGTATTTTTATTTGTAGGCGAGCTTGATCGGAACCTGCGTGATGAACAGTTAAAGCAGTCACATGAAAAGGCGATTGCAGCAGCAACTAAAGTCACAGCGATGCTCAGTGGTCAAAATCCGACTGTCAGGCCTGCGTCAAAAACACTGCTGGCCGGTTTGCTCAACAATGACATCCTTATCGATGGCTATGCAGATGACTGGTCGGCGTTTGAGCTTGGTGCTCGTAAGCTCGATTATTCTATGAATAAAATATCCGTCGAGCCTGAAGATCTGGCACTTGCGAGTTCTTTTGTTGTAAGCGCGGCAGTCAGACAAAGATACTTACACTTGTTTGTTCGTGTGACAGATCAGGATATTGTTTATCACACAGCTTCTAAAAACCGTATCGCCACAGGTGACCGGTTAATTATCAGAGTGCCGCAAGCCAATGGCAGTATTCGTCGCTATACGTTCAGATGGGAAGCACCCGGCGTTGAGTTGGGCAGATACTTCGGAGAAGCCACTGAGGGTGTGCGGCCTGCCAGAATCGGGGCCGAGTACAAGGCTTCATTAGTAGAGACTGTTTCGGGCTATAACATAGAACTAAGCTTACCCTTGCCGGCAGATCACAGATTCGGATTAAGTGTTATCGATGTTGACTCTGTAGACGATGTACAGCGCTGGACCGGTATGTTCGATCCAACCGAGCCTGACGATGTTGGTCAGCTTCAGGTAATAGACAGTGCACTATCAGCCGAGCTTTCACATTATACAGAACCTGGAATGCGCCTACGGATCTTTAACGGACAAGGATGGTTACTGGCCGAAGCTGATGAACGAATGCCGGATGCTGTGGTTCGGGATTTTGAGCCCGCTGATAAAAGTGTTTTTGATGCAGTGCTGCATCGCTTTATTGCCTGGTCGCTGGCGGTGAATATAGATACCGGAAAGCTACCTGAAATAGCTGATGGCAAGCTTGATATTGCGGAGTTCGAATTATTTACAAATTTAGCTGACAAAGCGGAATTTTTAAAAGATCAATACAATCGTATTTTTCATACATCTGTTATCAATCTGACTGAAAATGACGACTTGTTAGCGTATTTATTGATACAAAGGCCACGTGCATCGCTGACGTCATTTACCGAAACAGCGATGCTCAGGCTGGTAAAAATATTTGGTGTGGCGGTGGCTTTAATTGCGCTGACTTTAATTGGTTTTGCATCGTTTTTATCATGGCGTGTGAGAAAGTTACGTGATGTTGTGGAGCGTTCTGTATCCGGTGATGGCGCCATTGTTCGCGTAGTGCCAAAGTCTGAAGCAGCGGATGAAATAGGTGATCTGTCGCGTAGTTTTCATACCATAATTTTGAGGCTGGATGGTTATACAAACTATCTGCAGTCTCTGGGCTCGCGCTTATCACACGAATTACGTACACCACTGAGCGTGGTATCAACCTCGCTTGAAAGTATAGATAAATCAAGTGTTGATTCACAAACCAGTGCATCTCTTGTACGCGCAGAGCTGGGTGCCGAACGTTTGCAAAGGCTTATCAGAAATTTGTCTGAAGCCAGTAGTGTAGAACAGACCATAGAACGTTCAGAGAAAACGGTTGTTGATCTTGTTGACTGGATGCGGGTGGCCACAGAAGTCTATGACAACCTCTATCAACACAGGATAGTGGTACTGAAGATAGATGATCGCTTAACAGATGCACGGGTCAATGCCTCAATTGAACTGCTGCATCAGATGCTCGACAAGTTAATCGCGAATGCTGTGGATTTTAGTGTCAGAGATAGTGTCATTCTGTTGTTGCTGACAAAGCTAAACGGGCGCGTAGCGATTGAAGTTCAGAATACGGGTACGCCGCTTTCATTGCCGTCGGCTGAGTTATTTGAACCGATGGTCAGTGTTCGTGAATCTCGCGACGATCAACCGCACATGGGGTTTGGTTTACATATTGTGAAGTTAATAGCCAGATTCCATGGTGCCGGTTGCAGAGCGCGCAACATACTGGAGAAAGGTGCTGTGAGATTCAGCGTGGATTTTCCGTTGCACAAAAAGTGAGGCTTTATTGTCAGCCAGCTGTACTGGTAAATTGTGCAAGATGGTTATTGAATGTTTCACTCGGACGCATCGCTGCAGCACTCTTTGTTAAATCAGGATAATAGTAGCCGCCAATATCTACCGGCTGGCCTTGAACGCTATTTAACTCATTAACAATTTTTTCTTCATCTGCGGCAAGTGCTTTCGCCAGTGGTGTAAAGCGTTCTGCAAGTTCACGGTCCTGTGTTTGAGTGGTCAAAGCCTCTGCCCAGTAAAGTGACAGATAGAAATGGCTGCCTCGCGTGTCGAGTTCACCGACTTTGCGTGATGGTGATTTGCGGCTGGTGAGAAGTTTTTCAGTAGCTGCATTTAACGTATCACCAAGTATTGCTGCTGATTTATTGTTGTTGGCTTCTGATAAATGTTCAAGTGATACTGCCAGCGCCAGAAACTCACCCAGAGAGTCCCAACGCAAATGATTTTCCTGTAGTAACTGCTGTACATGTTTGGGGGCTGAGCCCCCGGCGCCTGTTTCAAACAATCCGCCGCCGTTCATTAACGGTACGATAGACAGCATCTTTGCGCTGGTGCCCAGTTCCAGAATAGGGAAAAGATCAGTGAGGTAGTCGCGAAGCACATTGCCTGTCACAGAGATAGTATTTTCACCTTGTTTGATTCTCTTGAGCGTGTAGTCAGTCGCCTCACCGACCGGGAGAATCCTGATGTCGAGTGATGTTGTATCGTGATCTTTAAGGTACAATTCGACTTTTTTAATCAGCTCTGCATCGTGGGCGCGGTTTTTGTCGAGCCAGAAGACAGTCGGCCAGCCGGTAGCTTTTGCGCGTGTAACTGCAAGTTTTACCCAGTCCTTAACCGGTGCGTCTTTGACCTGGCAGCCTCGCCATATGTCACCGGCTTTTACCTGATGTTGCAACAGTACTTCACCAGCTGAATTTTTTACCTGTACGATGCCAACTGATGCTATTTCAAAGGTTTTGTCGTGCGAACCGTATTCTTCAGCTTTTTGAGCCATTAATCCTACATTCGGACAGGTTCCCATGGTGGAAGGATCGAAAGCGCCGTTGTCTTTGTGAAACTGGATGGTACGTGTATACAGATCTGCATAACTGCTGTCGGGAATGACCGCCAGTGTATCCTGCTGTGTACCTTCGTGATTCCACATTTTGCCGGAACTTCTGATCATAGCCGGCATTGATGCATCAATGATGATGTCACTCGGTACATGCAGGTTGGTAATACCCTTGTCGGAGTTAACCATCGCAAGGTCCGGTTGTGATGCGTAAATAGATTGAATATCTTTTTCTATTGTCTGCCTATCACTTTCCGGTAACTCCTGAATGGCGTTGATCAGATTGCCAAATCCGTTTCTGACATTAGCACCGGCCTTGTCAAGTGCGGGACCGTGTTTTTCGAATAGCTCGGCAAAGTACACTTCAACAGCGATGCCGAAAATAATCGGGTCGGAGACTTTCATCATCGTGGCTTTCATGTGCAGGGAGAACAAAACGTTCTGTTCTTTGGCAGCTTTGATTTGAGTCTTGAGAAAACTGATTAGAGATTCTCTGCACATATAAGAAGCATCAAAAATTTCACCGGCGAGTACCGGGATTGCGTCTTTAAGCACGGTTTCAATACCGTCCTCGGTAGTGTGTACAACGCTCAAGGTGTCGTCGTCAGAGAGAGTTAAAGATTTTTCATTGGACTTGAAGTCACCATGACTCATGGTTTCGACGGATGTTTTGGATTCTGCAGTCCATGCACCCATAGCGTGCGGGTATTTTTTTGCATAGTTCTTTACTGCGGCAGGTGCACGGCGGTCTGAGTTACCTTCGCGTAGTACCGGATTAACAGCACTGCCTTTGATTTTATCGAACCTGGCTCGGGCGTCTTTTTGCTCTTCGGTGGAAGGTTCATCCGGGAAATCAGGAATGTCATAACCACTAGCCTGTAACTCTGCTATGACGCTTTTCAGTTGTGGAACTGATGCACTGATATTGGGAAGTTTGATGATGTTTGCTTCAGGTGTTTTGGCAATATTACCCAGCATTTGCAGTGCATCTTCAACCTGTTGTGAGGCAGGCAGCTGATCATTAAATGCGCTGAGCGTTCTGGCGGCGAGTGAGATATCTGCAGTTTCAACAGTGACACCGGCAGGGCTCAGGAAGCTCTGAACTATCGGCAGAAGTGAGTGAGTGGCAAGAGCTGGAGCTTCATCGGTGCGGGTATAGATAATTTTAGTATTGTCTGACATGCCTGTTCACAGAGTAGTGAAAACCGGTGACGATCGAGTGGTAGTGAAGGTCACGGTTACATAGAAGTTAAGTTAATGAGTATAACCTATTTCGCCGCTTTGATCGGGCTTTGCGATAAGCCACAAGAACATGCGTCGATAGCAATCGGCAAGGTAAATCCAGTGCGCGGCTCTGCTATTCGTCGGAAACCAGTTGCAGAAAATGTTGGTAGCGGTCTTTATGTATTGATCCGCTTGAAAGTGCAGACAGGACTGCGCATTCCGGCTCGTGTTGATGGCTGCAGTCGTTGAACTTGCAGTGGGCGGCGTGATCTGTAATTTCCCTGAAGCCTGCCTCGATATCAACCGAGTTCAAATGCTCAAGGGAAAACTGCCGGACTCCGGGGGAATCGATGATCGCACCGTTGTTTGCCAGGTCGTACCAGTTGGTGACAGTTGTTGTATGCCGCCCGAGTCCCGAATTGCTGGATAAATCACCGGTCTTGATTTCCTGTTGCGGGAGTAATGCATTAAGTATTGATGATTTTCCAACACCTGACTGACCGACGAGAATAGAAACTCTGTTTTCTAATAGTTTCATCACTTGTAAGAGTCCGTCAGGTTCTTTAACGCAGCAACGGGCTACTTTATAGTCCAGCCCGGTATAGAGAGACTCTATCTCGTTTGCGGTTTCACCGCTGCTGGTATCCAGAAGATCTGTCTTGTTGATGATGATGGCGATATCAGCACCGATGTTCGAGGCGGCAACGCAGTAACGGTCCAGTAACAGCGTATCGAATGGTGGTTTGGGGGCGGTCACAACCAGCACCTGGTTGATATTTGTTGCTATTGGCTTGGCGTTGCCCTGCCGGTCTGTTCTGGCGAGGGTGCCGGAGCGCTCCAGAATGTCGATGACACGGGTGGTGCCGTGATCCTGTGCCTGCCAGAGAACCCGGTCACCGGTCACTACAAGGCCAAGTTTTTTCTTTGATGTGGCAGTGAATTTCTCACCGGTTGGTGTGCGCAGCGTTAGTTCGGCGCCGTGATTGGCAATCACTCTTGCTGCGGTTTCGATGTCGCTGATCAATGCAGGCTCATTTGCCAGTTCTCGATGGCGTCGGGCAGCCGTCCCTGATAAAGCAAAATACAGCCGTTGGCTCTGCTGGCTGGAGCTATTTTTTGCATCGTCACCTCTGTATAATCTTTGTTGTAAAAATCAGTTTAATTGAAGCTATGCGGCAAGCAATGTAGTCTGCAGCGTCCGATGATAGCAGTGGGTGACCCGGTGGCGAAAGTAAGTGCAGATAATCTGATCTGGATCGATCTCGAGATGACGGGGCTGGATCCGGAACAGGACCGAATTATCGAAATAGCCACAATTATCACGGATTCTCATTTAGAAATTCTGGCTGAGGGGCCGGTGGTTGCAATCCATCAGTCTGATGAATTGCTTGATTCGATGGACGAATGGAACACCTCGCACCACACCTCATCAGGTCTGGTAGATCGAGTCAAAGCCAGCGATCAGTCTGCAGCTGACGCAGAGCGTGTCACAATAGAGTTTTTGTCGCAGTGGGTGCCGGCTGGCAAGAGCCCCATGTGCGGCAACAGTATTTGCCAGGACAGACGATTTATGGCGAACTACATGGTTGATTTAGAAGCATTTTTTCACTATCGGAATCTGGATGTCAGCACGCTCAAAATCCTTGCTCAGCGATGGGCTCCGGAGGTGTCAAAGGGTTTCGTTAAAGAATCGCAGCATCTCGCATTGAGCGATATTCGCGATTCCATCAGCGAGCTTGATTACTACCGTTCGCAGTTTATCCGGCAGTTTAATTGATCCTGTTTCCGCAGATACTCCCGCTGAGATCAGGCATAATTTGAGAATATGGCCACAGTGCGACCATGGTAATAACAAAAATATGAAGAATTTCGTGAACATTAGGAACTTTAGTTGGTGTAAGCCGGTCGTAGTGTCCAGTAGAACAACTTTGTGGTTCGCCAGTGAGTGAGAAAAGTAATGATCTCGCTCTGGTGCGCAAAGTGCAGGCCGGTGACAAACGCGCATTTGACCTGCTGGTTTTAAAATACCAGCACAAAATTGCGAATTTGGTATCGCGGTTCGGGCACGACCATCACGAAGTACAGGACGTTACACAGGAAGCCTTTATTAAGGCTTATCAGGGATTAAAAAATTTTAGAGGTGACAGCGCGTTTTACACGTGGCTGTACCGCATTGCGATAAACACGTCTAAAAACCACCGGATTTCGGCCTCAAGGCGGCCGACAGACGGCAGTATAGACAGCGCAGATGCGGAGTATTTTGACAGTGCATCGGGTCTGAGGGATATAGCGGACCCGCACAGTGAGTTTATGACGGATGAAATTGCCAATACGGTTAAGGTTGCGATATCAAGCTTACCGGCAGAATTGCAGACCGCAATTACTCTCAGAGAATTGAAGGGTCTGTCTTACGAAGAAATAGCAGACATTATGGAATGTCCCATTGGTACGGTACGTTCCAGAATTTTTAGAGCACGTGATGCGATCGGTCAGCAGCTTCATCCACTGATCGATAACACTAATAGTACCCTGGACTGATTAGCTGAACATTATGAACGATACAGATAAAAGATCACTTAGAGAGTCTCTCTCTGCCTTTGCTGACGGAGAATACGGCGACAACGATCCGGCGATAGAAGCCGAGATGATTAGCCGGATCTGTCAGGATGAAGACGCAAAATCATCCTGGGCGTCTATGCATCTGGCTCGTGATGTCATGCAGGGGGACTATCACAGCGCACTGCCTTCAGATTTTGCTTCCAGAATAAGCGAATCCATTGCACATGAAGAAGTCTATGCAATGGATGTTGACTCCGGTTACGCAGCGACGAATCAGCTGGAAGACAATTCAGCCGGTGTGGTATCCATGGCGCAGGCGCGCGATAAACTGTCCCAACGACGAGACAGAGCTAATCGCGCAGCTTCTCGGTCAAAGCGACCATTCGTTTTGTGGAAGCCAGTGGCAGGGTTGGGTTTGGCGGCAAGTCTTGCCGGCGCTGTTTTTGTGGGTTCTCAGCTAGTAGAGTCCGAGCAGCCTGACTCGTCATCAGTTGCTGCCGTGCAGCAGGAACAAAGTACTGATGTAGTTGCAGTAGCGCAGCAAAATGCAATTGATACCCAGTCAGCAGCTACTCTGCGGGCGGCAGTTCGCAACAACGGTAACGGTGGCACCCGTTGGCGTACTGATCAGGACACATCGCGTAACGACACGATGGAAGAGCGCCTTAATATCTTACTAACCAACCACCTCGAAGACGCCAGTATGGGTAGCGTCAACGGGTTAATTTCTCATTCGAAAGTAGTCGGTTACGATTCAATGCCGGAAAAAGAGAAATCTGAGTGACATCGGGCAGTTCTGTCACCGGGCGGTTCTCTGGACGTGCCTGTGTTGGGCTGACTTTTAGTTGCTTGTTGTTCTCATCAGTTGCGCTGGCTGATTCCTTAAGTGTCGGTCGTGATCTGGTAACCAAAATGTCAACGGCAATGCAGACGCTTACCTATTCAGGTTCGTTTGTCTATTCGCACGATGACGCGATTGAATCCATGCAAATCTTTCGCAGTAACGCCGGCGGCGTTGAGCGTCAACGTCTGGTGTCTCTTAACGGTGAAGCACGAGAAATTATTCACCATGGTGAGCAGGTAATATGTATTTGGCCCGGTAGTAAATCTGTTGAGGTTTTGCAGGCTGCACCGGCAACACCTTTTCCCGCATTCGAGCCCGATGAGCTGGCAAAGCTCGATAAACTGTATCAGTTCGAGCACAGAGGCAAAGGCCGAATTGCCGGTCGGCAGGTCGAGGTTGTCGATATCATGCCGATGGACAACTACCGCTACGGGTATCGGCTCTCGATAGATGCCGAAACCTATTTAATACTGCGTTCAGAGATGAGGGACAGAAACGGCTCTGTAGTTGAGCAAGTGATGTTTACCGAGATCGAGTACTCAGACAGCCTGCCACCGGCGTTGCTGCAAGCTGCTGCAGAAGAATACGGGCAGGAATGGATGACTGCCATACTCGACAAACCGTTGCATCCGCCAACCGAACTCGAGGCCAGTATTCCGGGCATTCATTTTCTGGAGGTACCAGAGGGTTTTGTTCTGATATCGGATACCCTTTTAGCTTTGCCCGAACATCCCACTGTACGTCGCGCCTTGTATACCGATGGTATTGCCTCTTTATCTGTGTATATCGGCTCAGCGCTTGCCAACACACAGGACGAGCTGCAGGGCCTGATCAGGATGGGGTCTGCCCATGCTTATGGTGTCATGCAGGACAAATGGCACGTTACAGTAGTGGGTGAAGTACCTAAATCAGCTGTCAAGATGACAGCAGACTCTTTGCAACTGGCGCTAAATAGATGACAAGCACGGTTCATCGCCGGGCATTACTGGTGGTGAAGCAATCTGATACCGGCGTATCGTGTGAGCTTGTTGCCCGCAAAAGTATCAGTCCCGACATCTCAGGTATTTGCGGCAGTTGTGGCGCTTGTGCAGGGCGTTCCGCCAGAAATACAATCAACTTCGAGATTCCCGCAACCGCTGGCCGGCAAAACTCCATCGCACTAAATCCCGGTGATACGGTCGAAGTCACAGCGCCTGCGGGAGTATTGCTGACCTTGTCATCGGTGGTTTACTTCTTGCCAGTGGTGCTTATGCTATTCTTTAGTGTTTGCGGTGATCTGTTGTTTCCTTCATCCGAAGCGAGGGTCGCTTTGTCTGCTGTTTTCGGCCTTGGCCTTGGCTTTGGCGCGATTTTTCTACTCAGGCCCGCTTTGCGGTCTTACATCATGAAGCGCCTGACAGTGTGCAGCAGTTTCGATAAACCTCGCCTGTTTTGACATGCGATTGCTGAACGCGCACAGTTCAACTGTCTGACCGAGTCACTGCCGTTCCAGGAGAACAAATTATGACTGCCAGTGTGCTGACTGACAAAGTACAGACCAGAGGAGCGCGGATGCCACGACTACTTCAGCTGCTCGCGTTTATAGCGTTATGGGTGCCAGCCTTCGCTGCAGCTGATCTGCCTGATTTCACCGTACTGGTAGAGCAGAACCACAAGTCTGTGGTGAATATCAGCACCACCGGTGAGGTCGAACGCGCACAGACAGGTCCGGGTTCACCGGGCGATGATTCTCCTTTCGGAGAATTTTTCCGTAGATTTCTGGAAGAACAACAAAACGGTGGATCGCAGGAACAAAACTACACCCACAAGCAATCTGATAAATCGATCAGGGTGCAGTTTAACTCCGACTCGCTTGGTTCCGGCTTTATTGTCTCAGAGGACGGCTTTATTCTTACCAACAACCATGTGGTTGAGGGCGCTGCAGAGATCATTGTACGACTGCATGACCGACGTCAGTATGTGGCCGAGCTCATCGGCAGAGACCCGCGTAGTGATGTAGCCGTTTTAAAAATAGACGCACAGGGATTACCGGCTGCGCGCATCGGTAAATCAAGTGAACTTGCCGTGGGTGAATGGGTGCTCGCTATTGGTTCGCCATTCGGTTTTGATTTCTCGGTAACCGCCGGAATCGTCAGTGCAACCGGCCGGTCACTGCCTCGCGAAAGCTATGTACCGTTTATTCAGACAGATGTGGCCATAAACCCCGGTAACTCGGGTGGGCCGTTGTTTAACCTCGACGGCGAAGTGGTCGGTATTAATTCGCAGATCTACAGCCGCACCGGTGGCTTTATGGGGTTGTCATTCTCTATTCCCATTGAGATGGCGATTGATATATCGGAACAGCTCAAAGACAGCGGTAAAGTATCACGCGGCTGGCTGGGTGTGATTATTCAGGATGTCACGCGTGAACTGGCAGAGTCTTTTTCTATGGATATTCCTCACGGTGCGCTGGTGTCACGAGTTTTACCCGACAGTCCGGCTGCATCATCCGAACTGCAGGTCGGTGATATTATCGTCGGCTTCAATGGCGGCTACGTAAATAAATCAAGCTCTTTGCCGCCGCTGGTCGGACTGGTACGCGGAGGCAGGGAAGCAGCGGTTGATGTCATCAGAGAAGGAGAGCGAAAAACGCTTACTGTTTTAATTGGCGAGCTTCCGGATTCCGATGCAGGTACAACGCCGGCCAAGTCTAAAGCACCGAGCATCAACAATAAGCTCGCCCTCGAAGTCGAGCCGGTAGATGAGGAACTTGCCGAATCACTGGGTATTGAGCAAGAGGGGGTTGTGGTGTCCAAGGTGGGTGAGGGACCTGCGGCACTGGCTGGTGTGAAACAGGGAGATGTCATCACCATGATTGACTCTGTCTCCGTCAAGTCAATTGATGACTTCACCAAAGCCGTAGAATCAATCGAAGCAGGTTCGAGCATTGCGATTCTCGTGCAACGTCAGCAAGGGCCGATCTTCCTCGCAATGACAGTTGAATAGAGCGTTTTACTGCGCCAGCAAGGTGGCTGAGCAGAAATTACCTATGAAATCTGTCGTGTTGACGCTCTACACAAGGCATAATTGCTCGCTTTGCGAAGACATGTTGTATACCTTGAATGATTTCTCGGATGAATTGAATTTCACAGTCAGCTCAATCGATATTGATCTCGATCCCGCGACCCGTGAGCAGTTTAATGATCTCGTGCCGGTGTTAAAGCTTGGCGATGAAGAAATTTGCCACCATTTTTTTGACCGAGAGGCGTTGCTACAGACGCTTGCTGCGGAGCGTACCAGACACTAATGCAGCAATCGCATATTAGAAATTTTTCGATAATCGCCCATATAGACCATGGCAAATCGACGCTGGCTGATCGTTTTATTCAGCGCTGCGGTGGCTTGAATGATCGCGAAATGTCGGCCCAGGTACTCGACTCCATGGATCTCGAGCGCGAGCGTGGCATTACGATTAAAGCGCAATCCGTATCGCTTGAGTACGCCGGTAAAGATGGTGAGGTTTATCTGCTTAACTTTATTGATACACCGGGTCATGTCGATTTTTCATACGAAGTATCGCGTTCACTGGCTGCCTGTGAGGGTGCGCTGTTGGTGGTAGATGCCTCACAGGGTGTTGAAGCACAGAGTGTTGCCAACTGCTATACCGCCATAGAGCAGGACCTTGAAGTAATACCGGTGCTCAACAAGATTGATCTGCCTGCTGCAGAACCTGAGCGCGTGGTTGACGAAATAGAAGAAATCATCGGCCTTGAGGCGCACGATGCGGTGTTGTGCAGCGCCAAGACAGGAGTCGGTATCGATGATTTACTGGAAATGCTTGTTGATCGAGTGCCCCCGCCGCAAGGCAGTGCTGATGATCCGCTGCAAGCGCTTATTATTGATTCATGGTTTGATAGTTATGTCGGTGTTATCTCGTTAATAAGAATTGTCAGTGGTAGCCTGAAGAAGCGTGACAAAATACAGATTGTCTCAACCGGCCGAACTTTTCAAACCGATTCTGTTGGTGTTTTTACTCCCAAAAGAACCGAGACAGGAGAACTAAAGACTGGGCAGGTCGGGTACGTTATAGCCGGTATCAAAGAGATTGATGCTGCCAAAGTGGGTGATACCATCACCCATGAAAACGCGCAGTGTGAACAGCCGCTCGACGGTTTTAAAGAAGTACAACCCAGAGTATTCGCCGGTCTTTATCCAACAAGTTCTGATGACTATGAGTCCTTTCGTGATGCCTTACAGAAGCTCAGACTCAACGATGCAGCGTTAGCGTATGAGCCGGAAACCTCGGAAGCGCTTGGTTTCGGATTCCGCTGTGGTTTTCTTGGTATGTTGCATATGGAAATTGTGCAGGAGCGGCTCGAACGTGAATACAACCTTGATCTGATTACCACGGCACCTACGGTTATTTACGAATTACTCGATACCACAGGCAACATCAGCTACATACATAATCCGTCGCAGTTGCTGCCACCGAATCAGCTTGAGGAAGTGCGTGAGCCGATAATTCAAGCCAATATACTCGTGCCAAATGAGTATCTGGGTGATGTGATTACGCTTTGTGTTGAAAAGCGTGGTGTGCAGAAGAATATGCTCTATGTCGGTCGTCAGGTGTCACTGACCTACGAGCTGCCGCTCAGTGAAGTGGTACTGGATTTCTTTGATCGCCTGAAGTCGGTGAGTCGTGGATTTGCCTCTTTTGATTACGCTTTCCTGCGTTTTCAGGCCTCAGACCTGGTAAAGGTAGATATACTGATCAACGGCGATCAGGTAGATGCGCTAGCGGTTATTGTTCACAAAGACCGCTCACAGTCGCGCGGTCGCGAATTAGTCGAAAAAATGAAGGAACTGATTCCCAGACAAATGTTCGATGTCGCGGTGCAGGCGGCCATCGGTAATCACATTATCGCGCGTAGTAATGTAAAAGCACTAAGAAAAAACGTCACGGCCAAATGTTATGGCGGAGACATAACGCGCAAGAAAAAGCTGTTGGAAAAACAAAAAGCCGGCAAACGCCGTATGAAACAGATCGGGCGTGTAGAAATTCCTCAAGAGGCTTTTCTCGCCGTTCTGCAAGTCGATAATAAATCCTAGGGTGAGACCTGCAAAGGTCACTAACAAATATGAACGTAGATTTCTCGCTGTTTTTGGTGCTGTTGGTATTGCTCTGTGGCGTGGTGTGGGCACTGGGAGCAATCTTTAAAAAAAGCAGTAGCTGGCCGGTTGAATATGCAAGATCATTCTTTCCGCTGTTGCTACTTGTACTGGTGCTTAGATCTTTCATCTTTGAGCCGTTCAGAATTCCTTCCGGCTCCATGAAACCGACCCTCCTGATAGGTGATTTTATACTGGTAAACAAGTTTGCCTACGGCGTGCGCCTGCCGGTATTGCACAAGAAAATACTTGATCTGGGAGCGCCTGAACGAGGAGATGTTGCCGTCTTCCGGTTTCCGCGAAATCCTAAGCTTGATTACATAAAACGAATTGTCGGATTGCCGGGAGACCGGATTCAGTATCGTGACAAGACCTTGACAGTGAATGGCGTGGTTGCCGCGCAAACACTGATTGGCGAATACGATGATCCGGATGGTAATTACGGCCAGCAGATTGCCGAGTTCACAGAGACGCTTGGTGACGTCGAGCATCAAATGTTGATTACTGCCAACCGACGCAACCTTGATATCGATTTAACCGTGCCTGAGGGAACATATTTTGCTGTAGGAGATAACAGAGACAACAGCGAAGACAGCCGATATTGGGGCACGGTACCTGAACAAAATCTGGTGGGAAAAGCATTCATGGTGTGGATGCATTTCAACTGGGACAATGGAGGGGTTAAGTGGCGCAGAATCGGAGATCGCATTAAATAGGATAAATACATGTTCAAATTGATTGTTATTGTGGCTATAGTCGGTACGTTAGCGCTGGTAGGTATTCAGTTTGTTCCGGTTTATATTCAGAATCACGCGATAACCAAAGTAGCCCAGGATGTTGTATCTCAGGACGATCTCAGAACAAAACGTGAGGTCCTCAAGCGGGTGCAGGAGCTTTTTAATCTGAATGACATCTCTCATGATCCTAAAGAGATAGTGACAGTTGAGCGCGATAACGGTGGTGACTGGGTCGTCGGCGTAAAATACGAAGAACGCAGAAAACTGATGTACAATCTGGAACTCGTCGCAGCCTTTGATGATCAGATTACAGACTAGATCACCACACATTTGAATTGAATCCCGGCAAGCAGCTCCACGAAAAACTAGATTATCAGTTCAATAACCCTGAGCTGCTTGATGCTGCCCTGACACATCGTAGTGTCGGTGCCCACAACAATGAACGACTCGAATTCCTTGGCGACAGCATCCTCAATTTTGTTGTCGCGTCATGCCTGTATCATCTGCGAACCGATTACCATGAAGGTCAGCTAACCCGACTGCGTGCCAATCTGGTGCGTGGTGAAACGCTGGCTGAGATTGCTCGCGACCTGGGTCTCGGTTCTCTGCTGAAGCTCGGTTCCGGCGAACTGAAAAGCGGTGGTTTCAAGCGTGCGTCTATCCTTGCAGATGCGCTCGAGGCGGTCATCGGTGCAGTCTATCTGGATGGTGGCTTCGAAGCTGCAGAGAACACAATCCATCACCTGTACGCAGACAGATTTAACAACCTCTCCGATAGCGAACCTGTCAAAGACCCGAAAACCACATTGCAGGAACTGCTGCAAGGCCGCGGTCTGGGATTGCCTGACTACCAGCTCACTAACACCTACGGTGAGGCGCACGCGAAAACCTTTGTGATTGCCTGCGAGATCGATGCGCTTGAACTCAAAGTAGAGGCTAAAGGCAGTAGCCGGCGTAAGGCAGAACAGTCTGCGGCGGCAAGTATTCTGTTACAGCTAGAGCAGTCAGCGGTTGATTAGCGTAAGCTTGTAGTAACTCCTAACTGCGCTACATAGATTTGAATACAGGTTTGAAAACCAGATGCGGCACAATTGCGATTACCGGCAGGCCGAATGTCGGCAAGTCAACTTTGCTAAATCGTCTGATCGGTCAGAAGTTAAGTATTACCGCGCACAAGCCTCAGACAACTCGCCACGCACTGTTGGGCATCAACACCACAGAGTCAACTCAGTTTATCTACCTCGATACACCCGGTATTCATCGGGGCGGCAGGCGAACTCTCAACCGAGTGCTGAATAAAACCGCATCTTCTGCTGCGACCGGTGCCGATGTTCTGATATTGGTCGTTCAGGCGCTTACCTTCAATGAAGATGACGAGATGGCGCTTGAAACGGTTGTCAGTCAGAACATGCCCTGGATTCTTGTTGTCAACAAGACGGACCGTGTCAATCCTAAAGAAAAGCTCCTGCCCTGGTTGTCTGAACTGTCGGCAGCTCAGCAGGCTGATGCTGTTATACCGGTATCGGCAACGCGTGGTAAGAACATCGATGCACTACAATTCGAAATTGAATCGCGCCTGCCGCAGGCAGAGTTTCAGTTTGACGAAGAAGCCTTGACTGATCGCTCGTCAAAATTTCTCGCCTCTGAACTGGTGCGTGAGCAGTTGACTCGCTTCCTGTCACGGGAACTGCCGTACGCTGTCAGTGTTGAGATAGAAAAATTTGATCAAAGCGAAAAGATAGCAAAGATATCCGCTGTCATCTGGGTTGAAAAGGCCAGCCAGAAATCAATCGTGATTGGTAAAAGCGGTGCCAATCTTAAAGAGATCGGCAGTCGAGCCAGACGTGAGATGCAAAATCTTTTCGGCTCCAAAGTGCATCTGCAGTTGTGGGTCAAAGTAAAAGATGGCTGGTCAGATGATGCTGCAATGATTCGCAGTCTGGGCTATGGGGCAGACTAACAGATGAACTCAGGTCGAATGCCTCTCGAGCCTGCCTATGTTATTCATCGCCGTGCCTACAGCGACACCAGTCTTATCGTCGAATTGCTTACACCTCAACAGGGACGTGTATCGGTTTTGGCCAGAGGCGTTAAAAAGGGTAAGTCACAGAAGTCACTGTTGTTGCAACCATTCAGAGGTCTGCACGTATCCTGGACAGGCCGTGGTGAACTACCCGTCTTAACTGCTGTAGAAGAGGCAGGTAATGCCATACACCTGCAGGGGGAAGCACTGGCCTGCGGTTACTATATCAATGAGTTGGTATACCATCTTGTACCAAGGTATGAGCCCGCGCCGGATCTTTTTACGCATTACTGGCCAGCCATTCAGGGCTGTTGTAACCCGGATACCAGGCAAGCGGATTTGCGTTATTTTGAAGTTGCACTGCTTGAGCAACTTGGACTGTCGCCAACGCTTGATCGTGATATAGCCACCGGAGAACTTATTGATGCAGATAATACTTACCACTACCGAATACCCGAAGGCCCGATAGCAGCCGACAGTGCTAACGGCAATGGTGTAGAGATCTCCGGTAAGAGTCTGCAGCAGATAGCGTTAATGGATTTTTCTGAATCTGTCACGCAGACAGAGGCAAAAAGACTGACCAGAGCACTGCTGCATTATCATCTTGACGGCAAAGAATTACATTCACGTGCGCTATTTCGAAGTTTCAGTAATCTCGGTGTAAAAAACTCATGACAGATGTTTTCTCGCAAAGTCTGCAGGCATTACTCTGTTGCAGTGCTGAACATAAGATAGAAAAGATCCGGCGCTTGTATCATCAGCTTGCAGACAATGATTTTCCAACCCGAACTGATTTTCCGGTTGATAAAATCATCGAACCCGGTCGACCGGTGCTGCCGGTACATGTACATCCGACAGAGGTTGTGCGTCGCAGACTCGGATCAGTTGCGGGCAGGGTGGCACTAATCCATGCGATAGCACACATCGAGTTCAATGCGATGAATCTGGCGCTGGATGCTGTTTACCGTTTCAGGGATATGCCGTGCGATTATTATCGTGACTGGATGCGGGTGGCCAGTGAAGAGGCAACTCACTTTGAGTTATTGTCTGCCAGACTCAACGAGCTGTCATCAAACTATGGTGCGTTGCCGGTGCATGGTGGCATGTGGGCGATGGCGGTTGAGACTGATTACGATGTCATGGTCAGAATGGCCCTGGTGCCGCGAGTGCTCGAAGCAAGAGGACTCGATGTCACACCACCGATGCTGAAAAAATTGTCAGCCGTCAATGATGTCGGCACTGTCGAGATACTTCAACGCATTCTCGAAGAAGAAGTCGAGCATGTACGCATAGGTAACCGCTGGTTCACATCCGAGTGTGTGCAACGCGACTTATCGCCCGATAAGACCTTTAAAAGTCTGCTCCATAAACACGGCAAAGCCGCATTGCGTGGGCCGTTTAACAAGCCGGCACGATTAAAAGCAGGTTTTAGTGAGTCGGAATTGCTGGAGCTTGATAACATTGAACAGCTATTTCGTGAAGAGGCTGCACTCAGCTAGCTTACATTATTCACAAGGCTGATTCAGGTTAGGGCTGTCAGTGTAGTGCCATTCCATTTAACCAGATCACAGTTGTCAGCGTCACTGACTGCAACCACCGCATGGTCAGTATGCCAATCACCAAGTACCAGTCTTTCGGCCTTTTGATTTTCGGTTGCGGAGTGCAGAGCCGGGCGATGTGTGTGGCCGTGAATTATTCGTTCTATCTGGAATGAATTGACCGTTTCGGTAAACGTGTCATTGTTTATATCGGCAATGGAGTTTTTATGCGCACGGCTGCCACTGGCTTTACTGGTACTTCGAATCATGCGCGCTGTTGCTTCGCGTTCGGAAACAGATTTTGCAAGAAAATCTTTTTGCCAGTCACGATTTCTAACCATACGTCTGTAAAACTGATATTGCGTATCGTCAGTACAGAGCGTATCACCATGCATCAGTAAAGTGGGTTTGCCGGCTATATCAAGTTTGATCGAGTCTTGTGTGATTAAGTTGCCGCCAAAACTCTTGATATATTCCTCGCCGAGCAAAAAATCGCGGTTGCCGTGCATTACCTGTATGTCGGTGCCACGCTCGTGTAAGGCTTTGAGTTTCTGACTTACTGCAGTTGCGGTTTGATCGATACTGTCATCCCCGATCCAGTATTCGAATAGATCGCCCAGTATATACAGGCGTTCACATTCAACTTTGTTAAACAGTTCGAAAGCAAGTTCAGTGAGCTTCGGTGTACTTGATTGCAGATGCAAATCAGAAATGTATAGGGTTGTGCTCATTGGTTTCGCCGTTTCGAATGCCGGATGTTTTAATCAATCTTTTCCATTTTTGTAATAATCACAGGCTCAACCGGAACATCTCCGTGACCGTTTTTATTACCGGTAGGGGTCATGCTGACTTCCATAACCAGGTCCATTCCAGCGACAACCTTTGCAAATACACAATAGCCCCAGTTATCCGGCGTTTTGCCTGTGTGGTTTAGAAAAGTGTTGTCATTAACATTGATAAAAAACTGCGAGCTTGCTGAGTGAGGATCTCCGGTTCGAGCCATCGCGACTGTGCCTGTGTCATTTTTTAAACCATTATCCGCTTCGTTTTCAATGGTTGCATTGGTCGGTTTTTGTTGCATGTTTTCATCCATGCCACCACCTTGAATCATGAATCCCGGAATACAACGATGAAATAATGTATTGCTGTAGTGACCGCTTTCAACATAGCTTAAAAAATTTGCACAGGATTTGGGGGCGAGTGCCTCGTTAAGCTCAATATCGATCGGGCCTTTGTTGGTGGTTATTCTAATCATTGTATGTTTCCGTAAAGATAGTAATTGTGTAGGTTATCGCAGTGAGATGCTGAGTCACTGAAGCAGTTGTGCCTGTTTGATGATTAACGGTGTTACCGGCACATCAGACGAGAATGGTCCGGCGGGGCCGGTTGGTGCTTTGCTCATCCAGTCGGCGATTCGCATACCACCCACCAGCTTTCCAATCACCGCATAGCCCCAGCCGGTGGCAGTTTTGCTTTTGTGATTTAGAAAGTCGTTGTCAGCGGTATTAATGAAAAATTGCGCTTTGGCAGAGTGAGGGTCACCGGTTCGCGCCAGCGCCAGAGTATACCGGGTGTTCAACAAGCCGTTGTCAGCCTCGTTGATCACCGGTGGGCGCGTGTCTTTTTCGTGCAGACGTAAATCCAGCCCGCCACCCTGGATCATGAAGCCTTCGATGACTCTGTGAAATACTGTACCGTCGTAGAAGCCGTCATTGACGTATGACAAAAAGTTCTCAACGCTCTTCGGGGCTTTGTCAGCGTAGAGCGCAAGATGTAGCGTGCCTAAATTTGTCTGTAGCGCCACGACCGGGTGGCCGGCGCTTTGCGCTTGTTTGATTGAGCGCTCTGTGGCTTCGTCAATGACGTCAGCTGTTTGTTGAGCCGATTCCTGAGCCGTGGCTCGGGAGGCAAAGAATACGAGCTGTGTTGCCACGACAGCAGCCAGTAGCAAGGTTACGCCTCGGTAAACACGGGCTGTAAATTGATTGTGCAAGTTATATCTCTGTGAAAATGTTGCAGGCTGTTTATACTATGGGCCAGCGCGGTAGAAGTCCACGTAGCGAGAGCTCAGTTTCTGCCGCGCAAACTCCTGTCCTGATTCAATTCTGAAGGCGATACGTTACTGTGTCCATTGCGCATCATACGCGAACCGTTGTTACTTCTGCCAAGGCTTGTCTGTCTGTGGCGCTTGCACCTTTGCCGGTTTGCTGCCAACAATGACTGTCGGGAATTCGCGCAAACGAGGCAGCAACGCTAAGCGCAGACGTGGTGCCCGACAAAAAGCAATGCAGGCGCTGTATCAGTGGGATTTTGATCAGGCTGCCAACCCGCCGGAAAGTGTTGTCGCGCAATTCTGCGAGTTGCAAAATATGGAAAAAGTCGATGTAGACTACTTTACATCGCTGTTCAATTATACCGTAGAGCATATCAACGAGATTGATGCCGAGATTGCCCGGCATCTTGATCGTGAGCTTGGACAACTTGATCCGATTGAACGCTCTGTCCTGAGAGTCTGTTGCGCCGAGTTAACAGACCAGCCTGCCACGCCCTACAAGGTGGTGGTGAATGAGGCGCTCGAGATCAGTAAGGATTTTGGTGCTGACAAGGGCTATCGCTATATCAATGGCATTGCAGATAAACTCGCAGCGTCGCTCAGAAGTATTGAATATAAAAATGATCACCCCGACGGCAATCCATTGTCAGAGTCATCGGCCAGAGAGCCGTTGCACAAGTCACAGGCAGGTGCAGTGAAGATAAGCATCAAGGAAAAACCTGACGAATCAAACAAAGCATCGCCTGCCACAAAAACGCATTCCGGTAAGAAATCTCCGATAGACTCAAAGTCATCGGAGGGCGCCCGGGCACCGGGTCGTGGCGGCTCTGATCAATAGTGCCGCGATGTATTGTCTGCCCGAATTCCCCATGAGAGGTTTTTATCAGTAAGCCCGACAATGAACGCAGTCTGCTCCGTTCCCCGTCCAATCTGCTGGCGTTTGGTTTTGGCACCGGACTGGCGCGGGTCGCACCCGGTACATTCGGCACTTTGCCTGCGTTGTTACTCTGGATACCGCTTAGCATGCTGCCGTGGCTTGCGTATCTGGCGGTAGTTATGGTGATGCTCTTAGCGGGTATCCGGATCTGCCAACAGGCATCTGATGCGCTGGGGGTTCACGATCATGGTGGCATCGTCTGGGATGAGATAGTCGGCTACCTTATAACCATGTTCCTGGTGCCGTTTTCGCTACCGGCAATGGTGCTTGGTTTTTTATTGTTTCGAGCTTTTGACATCATCAAACCGTGGCCAATCTCATGGGTTGATAAAAAAGTCAGCGGCGGATTGGGGATTATGCTCGACGATGTGTTAGCCGGTATCGCAAGCTGTCTGGTTTTGCATTTGATAATAAAGCTTGGTTCGAGTTCTTTTTAGCAGGGTTTTGTCATTTGGCCGTGCATCAATAACCTTAATTAATAACTATGGCAACGGCAGCCCCAGCTGATCCAGACAACGCGCCACAAGAATAACCGGCAGGCCGATAATTGCCGTTGGATCATCGCTGCTGATGGTATCAACCACCGTACTGCCATAGCCCTCCGATCTAAAGCTCGCTGCACAATCATAGGGTTTGTCAGCGTTTAGATAACGCTCTATCTGAACATCATCAAGTGTTTTAAAACGTACTTCAGTGGTCACAATACCTTGTAGCGACCGCTGACTGCAGTGCTGCATCACACAGAGCCCGGTCAAAAAGTTAATAGTTTGTCCGCTCAGTGTCTGCAGCTGGTGGACGGCATCTTCATGGCTTGCGGGTTTGCCTAAGATTAGTCCCTGATGTGCTGCAACCTGGTCTGATCCGATTACCAGATGTTGCGGAAACCTCGCCGCTACTGATTCTGCTTTGCGGGCGGAAAGCCGTTCAACAAGTTGTCGCGCAGTCTCATTCGGCAAGGGTGTTTCATCGCAGTCGGGGCTGTGCTGCTCGAACTCGATCTTGAGCCGTTTCAGGAGTTCAGCACGATAGCGTGAAGTGGACGCCAGGATAACAGATGGATGCATGGAAATATTTGCTCAAGCGGGTGTTTTGGCGATCTGAATTTTGACTAATCGGGAAAAGACTATTATTATTGAGGGGTTATGGATCAGCTTCCCGCCAGGTTCAACCCTGCTGAATTGGCTCGCTTTGGTCGCGCCACTCGAACTACACTGCCAGTATCCCATTTTTCCCGTTTTACAGCTATTCTCGCAGATGGTTCCGGTGAGGTAGAGATTGAGACATCGTTCGGATGGACAGCAGACAAACGGCCGGTAGCAAAAGGTAGTCTGGCTTGTCAGGTAAAAATGACATGTCAGCGTTGTCAAAGGGATTTGCAGTCAACATTATCGAGCGATTTTTCGCTTGTATTTGTGGCGCAGGAAGCTGATGCTGAAGATCTGCCGGATGACCTTGATCCGGTGATCATCGGTGAAAGCGAAGACATAACAGTAGTTGATTTCATCGAAGACGAACTTATTTTACAGATACCGTCCAGGGTGGTGCACGAGGATGAATCTGATTGTGACCCCGCGGTGATTGCCGCATTGTCCGGCGGGCAGGAAGTGCCGGCCAAAACACACAACCCTTTTGCAGGGTTGGACGATTTACTTAAGAATTAAACCAAGGAGCGCCCATGGCCGTTCAGAAACACAAAGTAACCCGTTCGCGCCGTGGTATGCGCCGTTCCCACGACAAGCTGAAAAGTCCGGCGCTGTCGACTGACCCGACCACCGGTGAAGTACATCTGCGTCACAACGTATCACCCGAAGGTTACTACCGCGGCCGCAAGGTGATCGAGACCGTAGTAGAAATTGACGAAGACGACGACGAATAAGCCGTTCTGACGAACGTCTTTGAGTTATAGACCATCAAGCACAGCTGATCTCCTGACGTGACAAACGATAGCAGTGAGTCCGGCGACCGCAACTCGGTTGGTGATCAGCCCATCGTCACAGTCGCTCTGGATGCGATGAGTGGTGATCTCGGTGCTGCCACGGCAGTGAAGGCAGCGCGATCAGCAGTCAAAAATAACGACGATATCAAAATCATCCTGGTCGGTGATGAGAGTGTGCTCAATCCTCTCGTTTCGAAATCCAAATCGGATGGGTCTGGTCGCCTAAGCGTTCATCACGCCTCTGAAGTTGTCACAATGGAAGAGTCGGCTGCGGTGGCAATGCGATCAAAGAAAGATTCGTCTATGCGGGTCGCGATTAATCTGGTGCATGAAGGTACAGCTGACGCATGCGTCAGCTGCGGCAATACCGGTGCTTTAATGGGCACTGCCAAATTTGTATTAAAGACTCTACCCGGCGTTGATCGCCCGGCAATTTGTACCGCGCTGCCGAATGTTGAACGCGGCAAGGTTCACATGCTTGATCTCGGTGCCAATGTAGACTCAACAGCGGAGCAACTCTATCAGTTCGCGGCCATGGGGTCGGCACTTGCGAGTGTAGTCGACTCTAATCAGGCGCCGCGTGTCGGGCTGCTTAATATTGGATCTGAAGATATCAAGGGCAACGATCTGGTCAAGGATGCCGATAAACTGCTGCAACAGGCGCGGCTTAACTACATTGGTTTTGTTGAAGGTGACGAAGTCTACCTGGGTAAAGTTGATGTGGTTGTCACTGACGGTTTTGTCGGCAACGTGGCTTTAAAGACCACAGAAGGTGTTGCTAAACTGATTACCGATTTTCTGCGCGAAGAATTTACCCGCTCGCCGTTTACAAAACTAATGGCGCTGGCCGCAAAACCGGTGCTTAATCGTTTAAAAATGCGAATCGATCCCAGACGCTACAACGGTGCGAGTTTGTTGGGCTTGCGAGGTCTCGTCATCAAGAGTCACGGTAGTGCTGATGCACTGGCAATCGAAAATGCTATCAATGTTGCCAGAGTTGAAGCGCAAAAAGATCTGGTTGCCATGATCAACTCGGCGACAGAAAACATACTCAACACTGCAGTTCTGATAGATTGAAGTACGCGAGAATTACAGGCACAGGTAGTTACCTGCCAGAACGGATTCTGGAGAATGTCGAGCTCGAAAAAATGGTCGACACCACCGACCAGTGGATTCGCGAAAGAACCGGTATTGAGCGGCGTCACATTGCAGCCGAGTCGCAAACCACCTGTGATCTGGCTGAAGCAGCAGCTCGTAATGCCATGGATATGGCAAAGGTTACTGCCAATGACATTGATCTGATAATCGTCGCCACCACCACAGCTGACTGTGTCTTCCCAAGTGTTGCCTGTCTTTTGCAGAATCGGCTCGGCGTTACTAACGCAAGTCCTGCTTTTGATGTGCAGGCAGTCTGCGCCGGCTTTGTCTATGCCCTCGGTGTCGCAGATTCATTTGTCAAAGCCGGCAATGCGAACACGGTGCTTGTGGTAGGCGCTGAAACTTTTTCGCGCATTCTTAACTGGGAGGATCGTAACACCTGTGTTCTGTTCGGTGATGGTGCCGGTGCTGTTATATTAAAAGCGTCCGATGAGCCGGGTATTCACAGCACACACCTGCACGCAGATGGTCGCTATACAGAATTGCTGCATGTTCCCGAGGGCGTCTCACGCGGCTATGCAGAAATGCAGGAGCAGGCCTATGTGCAGATGCGTGGCAGTGAAGTTTTCCGCATGGCAGTTTCAAAACTCAGTGAGGTGGTTGATGAAACGCTTCAGGCAAACAACATTGATCGCTCCGAGCTTGACTGGCTGGTACCTCATCAGGCTAATCTGCGCATAATAAAGGCAACTGCGCGTAAATTATCGATGTCCATGGATAATGTTGTTGTCACTGTTCAGGATCACGGCAATACCTCCGCTGCATCTATTCCATTGGCGCTCGACGTCGCAGTGCGCGACGGCAGAATCAAAACCGGCGAAAAGCTGCTGCTTGAGGGATTTGGTGGTGGCTTTACATGGGGTTCCGCGCTGGTCACGTTTTAGCGGACTCCAGGTGTGATTGAGATCTGCGGTATTTCGCTGATTCTTTAATTCGATGTCTCTGAAAACAACAGTTCAACACTGCTGAGCCAGTCGAATCCCGCGTATCTGCCTTGCTGCATCGATATTTCAATCCGCGAGTGAATGTTTAATAGTATTACCGGAAGTCGGATTACGTGTGTATACGGCACAGTAGATGTGTTTTAATGTAGCTCACTTTCTGTTGTAGATGGCCGAAGCCGTAATGCCTGACTACTCACCTAATGTATTATTGGTCGACAACCATGAGCTCTTTCGTTCCGGTTTGAGAATGATCGTCGAGTCGTTACCGCGCACTGTAAACTCTGTGCATGAAGTAGCATCCGTTGACGACTGTCTTCAGTTGGTTTTCGAGCATTCCATAGATATCGTATTTTTGGATTACAGCTTGATCGGCTTTGACGGTATTTCCACATTCTCGCGGTTGTTGCTGATTGATCCCCATTTAAAGATTGTTGTACTGACAGATCTCGATGCGGTGCCCGCATCAGAGGTCACTTTGCAGGCTGGAGTCAGTGGGTATATGGCGAAGTCCGTTGCAGTGGAGGAAGTTGGCCGGGCCATAGACTGCGTCATGCAGGGTAGCATGTTTATGTCGCAGGAGATTGCCAGGCAAGTGGCCGTAGAGTCTTTAAGCAAAACAGATGAAACACTGCCACTGGACAACCTCTCCCGACGTGAATTACAGGTGGCTCTATTGCTCATGGGAGGGCACAAACCGGGTGCGGTCGGCTCGATGCTTTTCCTCAGTCCCAAGTCAGTGAGCACTTATAAACGACGTGCGTTTGAAAAACTCAAAGTAGATACACTGGTAGAGCTGGTAGAACTTGGCCGAGACAACGGCATAATTGGCAACTACAATCAAAGTAGTCGAGCGGGTTGAATTGCCAGCCAGATAACCGGGCGCATACAACCTGTATCATTTTAGATAATCCAACAAGCCTCCCGGGCATTCGTAACTTCGGCTATTTTGCTTACCCGGTTGATTTGTCTTCAAGCTAAGCTGCCTTGTTTCATTCATAGTCTCGTCAGCGGAGACATCCTGCAGCAGCCCGGTGTTTTATTTATCGGGTATATTGTCAAACAGGCAGCGCGATATGCTTGCCGTTTCATGAACAGTCCCTGAAAATGATATGGATCTGAAGTCTCCTGCGAATTCATCTACTGGTGACGAAGCGCAAAACAATTTTGACCCACAGGTTTTCCTGAAAACCGTGACTCAGCGTCCGGGCGTTTATCAAATGCTCAATGCGCATGGTGATACGATCTACGTTGGAAAAGCGGGTAACCTGAAAAAACGGGTATCCAGCTACTTTCAAAAAGACCCGGGGTCGGTAAAAACCCGCGTCATGGTAGCGCACATCGCCAATATTGAGCTGACGGTAACCAACAACGAAATAGAAGCGCTGATTCTTGAAAACAACTTAATCAAGGAAAAGCGACCACGCTACAATATTCTGCTGCGCGATGACAAGAGCTATCCGTTCGTACACATCACCACCGATCAGGAGTTTCCGCGGGTATCGTATAGACGTGGCGGTAAAAAAACCTCCGGCAAAACTATCGGCCCTTATCCTCATGCCGGTGCGGTTAAAAAGTCACTACGCTACATACAAAAGCTGTTCAAGGTGAGACAGTGTGAAGACTCCTACTTTAAAAATCGTTCAAGGCCGTGTCTGCAGTATCAGATAAACCGATGTACCGCACCATGCGTTGGTCTGATTGATGAACAAAAATATCGCCGCGATGTTGATATGACGATAAAAGTTCTTGAAGGACGAACCAACGAGGTGATCACTGGGCTGGCCGCAGACATGGAACGCGCATCTGTAGAGCTTGAGTTTGAAGATGCAGCCCGGCTGCGCGATCTGATAAAAGATCTCAAGTCGGTTAATCAGTCGCAATATGTTGAGAGTGGCCGCGGTAACATTGATGTTATCGCCTGTTATCAGGACAGTGGTAAAAGTTGTATACAAATATTTTTTGTTCGAAACGGCGTGAGTCTTGGCAACAGGGCGTTCTTTCCTGCAACACCTGCCGACACACCGGTAGAGGAAGTTGTCAGTAGTTTTGTATCGCAATACTACCTGCAGCATGAAGTGCCGGATCGAGTCATCACTCAACATAAAGTAGAGGGCGTTGAACTGGTACAGCAGGCATTGAAGATACGACAGGGCAGTACAGTTGAATTTGTTACTAATGTTCGGGGTGAACAGCGCCGCTGGCTTGAAAGCGCGTATGAAAATGGCAAAATTGCGCTGCAGGCGCGGCTTGCTTCGCGCAGTGGTATGGCAGAGCGACAGGATAAGCTACGCCAATTGCTTGAACTCGATGAGCTGCCAAATCGACTCGAGTGTTTTGATATCAGCCACCTGTCCGGGGAATCCACCGTAGCGTCATGTGTTGTATTCGGTATTGAGGGTGCGGTTAAAGCCGAGTACCGTCGTTTCAAAATCAGTGATATCACGCCTGGTGATGACTACGCAGCAATGCGCCAGGCACTAACGCGACGCTACACCCGCCTCATAAAAGAGCAACAGAGAATTCCCGAAGTCTTGTTCATAGATGGCGGCATAGGGCAGGTAAATATAGCGACTGAGGTCATTCGCGATCTTCAGCTCGAAGCCGAAATGCAGATCGTCGGTGTAGCCAAGGGCCCTGCAAGAAGGCCCGGAGAAGAATCACTTTTGTTGTGTCGTCAGGATAAAGAGGTTCATATGAATCACGATTCGCCTGCGCTGCATCTGATTCAACAAATTCGCGACGAAGCACACAGATACGCGGTTGCCGGTCACAGAGCATCCAGAGCCAAAGCGAGAAAAAAATCAGTACTTGAGGACATCGCCGGTCTTGGGCCAAAACGACGCAAGGCCTTGTTGACACACTTTGGCGGAATAAGAGCGTTAAAATTAGCCAGTGAGGAAGATATCGCGAATGTGCCCGGAATCAGCAGGCATCTGGCACAACAGGTGTACGAATTCTTCCATGAAAATAATCTTTGATGCAGTCCACTGCCGACAATAATATAAAGGTCAGGGCATGAGTCTAAATATTCCTACCTTACTGACACTGTGCCGTATTGTACTGCTGCCGGTAATTGTTGCCGTGTTCTATCTGAAGACGCCCTGGGCTCGTCCCTTGTGCTGTCTGATTTTCCTGATAGCAGCCATAACAGACTGGCTTGATGGTTATCTGGCTCGCAAATGGAAAATTGAGTCAGAGTTTGGCGCTTTTCTCGATCCGGTGGCAGATAAATTGATGGTGGCCACGGTGTTGATACTCATTGTTGAAGATGCGTCCAGCTGGTGGGTGACGCTACCGGCCATTATTATTATCGGCAGGGAGATCACTATTTCAGCACTCAGAGAATGGATGGCCAGTGTCGGCGCTCGTGGCAAGGTGGCGGTCAGTTATCTCGGCAAGGTGAAAACCACACTGCAGATCACCGCGCTGGCAATGCTGCTGCACAAGATCAATCTAATCGGCCTGCCTGTCTACAATATTGGTATTGTGGCTTTGTATATTGCTGCAGCACTGACGCTGTGGTCTATGGTTGACTACCTTGTGGCGGCGTTCAGACCAGTAAATTCCCGACCGGGCTAATAGCCGCTTGTATTTCTGTAGGGGGTATAAGCCAGAGTCGCCTCGACCAGGGTAAGTACATCTTGCTGGTCACATGTTTGTTTCAAACCGGCGGGTTGCAAACTGCCAAATAACGTTCAGCGCTTATTTTTACCAGTGAATTGATATGCAATATTTCCCGTGCCTCCGCGGGTAGTTCATCAATCGCAGAACTAATCGCTTCAAACATAGCTGCCGCGTCATGAGCCAGGGAAGTTATATAGGGCAGACCGGGTGCCGGTTCTGTCCACTCAATGACAGTCAAATTGTCTGTAAAAGTTTCATAGGTTTGTAGCAGGCGCCATGTCATGGCGTCAATCGCGGCAATGTCTGCACAGCCTTCGGCAATGGCCAGCGCAGACTCGCGATGGCCGCCGGAGCGGACTCTCTGTTCAAACCAGAAGCCGTGCTTTTGTGCTAACTCGTAGGCTGTGGCGTAACCTGAGTGCGAATCATCAGCGTTATAAGTAAAGACTCTGTGCTGGAAATCGGTAAGAGGTTGTTGAGCATCTTCACGTCTCACAACCATAGCACTACGGTAATAGCCGGGCTTGCAGCCTTCGAGTTTAAAGTCCGGTGTGCCGATTAACTGAACCTTGCCGTGCAGGGTCAAGCGGTATGGCATACCGCAGGTCTGACTGATGAAAAGGTCCGAACTTTGCCATGCAGCATAGAGATCATCGGGTTCAGAAATATAGGTCGGGCTGTCAATATTTCTGGCGCTAAGGTGCCTGCGAATCAATGCATAGTAAGTATCGTGCGCATCAATCAATTCTGCGCGCATGTACATCGGAAAGCTGGTTGTCATCTATTCGCTACGGCAGGTATGCAGGTGATGCTGCAGGTCAGCGAATATTAATCGCAGGTACCGGGCAGGCTAACGTTACTCTTGCAGTGACCATTTAATCTGAAACTCAATTTCCTCTTCTGCATCACCACGTTCGTGCTCAATAGAATAACTGGCTCGAACAGGTACATAAACTCGTTCTCCGGCTATTTGAATCTCGAACTTCTGGTCGTTCTCGATGGCATCTGCCAGGCGTCGAAGTTTGTCTACAAACTCTGCGTCTGTATAACCTTTTTCAATGTCTCTATCTTGTTTGCTCATAAGTATTTTCCTTTGGTATCGACCGATATTAACCTGAGACAAGTCAAGAGTGTAGTGATGAAACAAAGAATCATTTAAAGTCCGATTCTACCGCTGGGGGAGTGGCCGCATTTATCGCAGAGCCGGATAGTGCGCGTACTAAAATCTTGCACGCCAATGTACAAGCTGTCGCAGAAATACGCCTGTGCTATGGTTATTATCAGACAAGCTGGGCGTGGTTTTCCGCTCATCATTTAGAAGAGGTTCATTTAACGTGAATATTCAACGAGCTGCAATTTACTTATTTACACTTCTCATCATCACCCTTACCGGCTGTAGCTCCTCAAGTAGCGGGCCTGATACGCTGGGTATCGGGAGTACCGGGCCGGGTGGCGGAACCGTGTTTGCATTTTTCGATGACACCAATACCAGCGGGCTGGAGGTGTTCCCGGCTGTAATAGGGGAGGCGGTCTGGGGCTGTGAGGGTATTGTTGTGGATCCTGTCAGTGCGAACGGACCTTCGAACGGAGTCGGTGCGCCTTCAGGCTCAGAATCCAGTGAGGTCATACGCGCTGCTAATACCAGCGGAATCTGCTTCGCAGATGCCGCGCAACTCACTTTCGGGTTTACCAATAACGGGTTTAACGACTGGTATCTGCCATCAACGGATGAACTGGTGATTATTAGAGACCTTGGTCTCCTGCCGGGAAGCCAGGGTGATGCATTCTGGTCATCCACGGAAGACACCCAGCAGAATGCTTTTACCGTTATCATCCAGAACGAAGCCAATGCTTTTGATACCGGCGAGCCTTCGACAACCAATAAAACAATTGCGGTAAGCGTGGTTGCGATCCGAACATTTTAACCAAAACATCACGGATTACTTGAATGGTTGTTTGCTTATAGATAACGAGATATAGCGCAAGTTACACGGCACAGGAATTGTAGCTGGTCAATCAGGCTTGAATAGAAGAACGAGTGATTGGCACAGCAAATCATCAGTCTTAAGAGAAAATTATCTAAATTTCTTAAAATACCTTCGCATTGTAGTCCGGATGTCGCTGCAGATCGTCCGCTGCTAGTCATAGCGATGGTGATCATGTTTATCGCAGGTTGCAGTGGTTCGTCGGGTGGCGGCGAGGTCAGCCTGGGTGACAGCAACTCAGTTGACGGCAACGCTGGTGACGGTGACACAGGCGACACAGGTGGCGTAGACGTTGGTGACGCAGACACTGGTGACACAGACGCTGGTGGCGCAGACACCGGTGACACAGACACTGGTGACGGTAACTCAGGCGACGAAAATAAAGAGGCGACGGTTAGGCGTTTAATGGCTGTCGGTGATTCAATCACACATGGCCTCCTTGATCCCGGACCGAGTGCGTCGTGGAGGTTGCCCTTTACGTTGCGGCTTGACGATGCCGGCTGTGCGTTTCAGATGGTTGGCTCGCAAACAAGTAACGCGCTACACAACGCTTTTGAGTCGCCTCATGAAGGCTATAGTAGCCAGGAGGCGGGTCATTTTGTCACAGGGCATACCAATTATGCCGGTGAAAATCCCGGTATTTTTCTGTCGATGCAACGTCACGAAGCAGATGTAGTTTTACTGCACGTTGGTACCAATGACGTCATTATGGGCCAGAGCAATCAGGAAACTCTGCAGGAGATCGATCAAATAGTCTCCACTATTCTCGATGCTGACGGTGACGTGCTGTTAGCCAACGTAATCCCCACCTATACTGCAGAGTTTCTCGACGGTGTAGATGCCCGTAACGAAGCCCTGGCGCCACTCATTGAGGCCTATGTGGCACAACTGGCCAACCCGCGTGTACAACTGGTTGATGTGCGTCAGGGATACACGCGGGACTTAATGTTTGATGATGGTATTCATCCAAATGACCAGGGGTCGCAACACATAGCTGACGCTTTCTATCTGGCATATATAACCAGTGGTTATTGTCCGTAGAGATAAACGCTGGTTGGGACAAATAGTTTTAGAAAGCAGAGTGGGTCGAATCGTAACAATCGATTCATACATAAATTACATGTCAAATTACCGGCGCTTCTTTTATCTTTGAATTACAAGATTAAGTAAATAAAAACAAGAAGATAGACCCTTACGATACATAATTTTACAGTTTACTATTTTCGTGTAAGATTTTTAACAGATGCACAAGGATGTGTTCGGTAAGGACGGAGATGTGTGCATCAGATTAGTTTGCGTTGGATGTATTGGATGTAACGCAGTAGTCGAAGTACTTCGTCGACATAGAGGGAATGTGCAGGGCATTAACTAAAGTAGTTGTGAGACCGGTTTTTACAGGCTGGTGTCATTTGACAGTTATGGAGGCACGACTTGAAAGACAATATTTTCTATTACTTGTTTATTATATCTTTGATGCTCGGCGGTAGCCTTTGGTTATTGTTATTGGCAAGGTTGATCAAAGGTCTTTTGATATAAATAGATTTTATTACCTTTGCTGTATTTATTAAG
>CAZKAQ010000016.1:0-49428 GCA_964550655.1 uncultured Granulosicoccaceae bacterium | reverse complement strand
AGTACCTCAAAGAAGCACTTGAATAACCACTAAAGAACCTCCATGGCTTGACGGACGTCTATCTTTGATAGCTTAAGACAAGGGCATATCCAGTGTGTTCTAAGTAACTTGCTGCATTAACTATAAAGTTTTTCGAAGTTTCTATTCATATATAATTCTACTACAACCGCTACATGTCCATGATAGGATTGGTTTGTACAGGTATCATATATGGAGCTTATTGTGACGAAAAACCCGCAATCTTCTGCAATCCAAATTGAGCCTGCTGACGGCGTCGGCGCTTACGTTAGCAACTGTGATCTCAGCCAACCACCTGGTAGTGACACAGTGCAAACCCTGAAACAAGCACTGGGAGCCCATGGCGTGTTGTTTTTTCATGCGCAAAGCCTCACACCGGAACAGCACATTACGCTTGCAGAATGCTTCGGACAAATAAACATCAATAGATTCTTCCCGAAGGTAGACGGGCATCCACAGATAGCTGAAGTTAAAAAGGAACCCTCTCAGAGTGTCAATATTGGTGCAAAGTGGCATACCGATCATTCCTATGACCTTGCGCCTGCGATGGGTTCTATTCTCGTATCACGGCAAACACCGAAGCGTGGTGGTGACACCGTATTTGCCAATATGTTTCTCGCTTATGATTATTTGTCTGACGGATTAAAGGCAACAATCAGTCAACTCAAAGCTGTTCACTCGAGCAGACACGTTTTTGGTAGTGGCGTAAAGGATGTCGACAGATTCTCAAATGCTGACGCCGCTACTCAGGATACAATCCACCCGATGGTAATCAGCCACCCGATCAGTGGCAGAAAAGCACTCTATATAAACCCCGAGTTTACCATCGGTATCGATGGCTGGAAAAAAGAGGAAGGCACACCACTACTGGAGATGTTATACCGCCATGCAACCAGACCTGAGTTCACTCACCGGTTTAAATGGAAACCGGGTTCGATTGCTTTCTGGGATAACCGCGCTACCTGGCATTGTGCCTTAAATGACTACCCGACCGAAACCCGTATCATGCACAGAATTACCGTCGCAGGTGAACCACTTAGCGCTTAACCTACAGATATTGCGGCGCATAATAACGTTCATAACACTGGCTATCGCGCGATGAGCGGAGTTGACACCGGCGCCGGAGCACCACGAGTCGCACAAAGAACAACTGACAACACCGAAGCTATGGCAGCATTTCCAGAAAAGCGTATCCCGGAGTTTACCGGCAAATGACAAACATACCATCAGCTGATAATCCACAAGCCATAGCAGAGGCATGTGCTGAAATTCTTTGGAGCGGTGATCATGCCTCCAGGAAACTCGGTATCACAATAGAGGCGATCGCGCCTGGCTATGCAGAACTCAGCATGACGGTTGCTGATGATATGCTCAACGGCCATAGCACCTGCCACGGGGGATTTATGTTTACCCTGGCGGACTCTACTTTTGCTTTTGCCTGCAACACCTACAATCAAAACTGTGTTGCACAACACTGTACAATCAGTTATCTGTCACCGGTTTACAAGGACGATATACTGCACGCTACAGGACGCGAAGTCTCCAAACATGGCAGAAACGGAATCTATGACATCAGCATCAGCA
Source organism: uncultured Granulosicoccaceae bacterium (assembly GCA_964550655.1). Lineage (GTDB taxonomy): Bacteria > Pseudomonadota > Gammaproteobacteria > Granulosicoccales > Granulosicoccaceae. The sequence goes on along the minus strand of CAZKAQ010000016.1, from coordinate 47,826 downwards.
ACCAGAATGACATTAAGGTGGTAGAGTTCCGAGGATTCTCCCGAACTATCGCAGGCACAATACTGCCTGAATAAATTTCTATAGCGCGCAGCATGACCGACAATTGCAGTAAAGAACATGAGCAGTATTTATGCAACACCCCAAACTTAAACAACTCTCAAGCGAGTACGACCGGGATGGATTCATCACCGGTATCCCGTTAATAGATGCATCCACTGCAGGGTTACACAGAAAAGCACTTGAACAGGCAGAGCAACAGCAGGGTAATCTCCACTATCTGGCCAAAGTCCATACTTTGTTCCGTTCACCTTATGAACTCGCTACTCTGCCGAGTGCTCTGGACATTGTAGAACAGCTGATCGGCCCGGATATTTTGCTATTCAATGTCACCTACATTATCAAAGAAGCCGGAGCAGCATCACATGTTAGCTGGCATCAGGACCTTACCTACTGGGGCCTCAGCCATGATGATCAGGTCAGTATGTGGCTCGCGCTCTCGCCTGCAACCGAGGAAACCGGTTGCATGAAAATGTTACCGGGCAGCCACAAGCAAGGCCATCTGGAACATAGCACCACAGAAGACAAAAACAATGTCCTGCTACAGGGCCAGACAGTTACCGGCGTCGATGAAAGTAAAAGCTTATCCTGCCCGCTGGCACCGGGTGAAGCTTCTTTTCATCATGGCTGGACACTTCATGCATCAATGCCAAACCAGGGTAATGACCGACGTATTGGCTTAAACATTCAGTATATCGCACCGCATGTGCGACAAACAAAACATAACATGGACACCGCCATTCTCGTGCGCGGTAAAGACAAGTACAATCACTTCGGAACCGACACGCCAGCGACAGCTGATTTTCATCCGGATGCGGTCAGGCGGCATCGTGAGTTGCAGACACTATACGAACAGACTGCAGGTACGAGCTAGTCCGCGCACATCTGCGGCCTGCCTATCCTCTACAAAATAGCCTGTAAATCGTTCAACCTACACTGAGAACATAGATTCAAGGTCATGCTTTGAGTAGGCCTTAAATGCAAGCATAGTATCAGTAGTTTCAATACCATCTATTTCCACAAACTGGCTGGTAACCATACTTGCCAGTTTTTCGTTGTCAGGCACACGTGCTATCGCAATGAGATCATAGTTGCCACTTACAGAATAGACCTCCGATATACCCTCAACCTGCGTTAGCTTTTCTGCAACTTCGTTAACTTTTAATCGATCTGTAGTCAAAAGAATTATTGAGGTAACCATTTTTGTTTCCCGGCGATTCCTGCGCCAATTATACCATCTGTCCGACAGGAAAAGCACAACCCGGGTAGTTGAGCTTTATCGATGATAATCTGCGGTTGGCATTTGGGCTATAACGGTGAACTAAAAAGCGTCGCGTTTTCTGACAAACTATTATTTAGCGTGGCGCAGATTACCTGGCCCGGACTATTCACGAAATCGACGGCATCTCGCTTGATCTTTGATTCCACAGCTACGCGCCCCGAGCAAATTTTTTCTTTTGCGAATATCGATAAGTATTCGCCGCAAGAAGAAATTTGCTCGGGGCGCGTAGCTGTGAAACCAAATCTCTGCCAGGCGAATAGTCTTAAGGACCCAGGCGAGTAATGCCGTGAACTGTGACTGTCTGAGCTCCGGAATCGGCGCTTAGTTCAGCAGTAGACGTAATCAACAACCTGAGCCCGCCCCCGACACCGAACGAAGTCCCTAGTACAGGACCACTACCTAATGGTACGACTGTTACACTCGTACGGGTCAGATTAGAACCGGTATCTACGTCCCGCGTTATCGGACCGTTTGTCAGAATTGCATCGTTTGCGATTTGACTGTTTTGAAGCGAAGCAAGGGCCGCGGCACTTTCGGAAGCCTGAAAAGTAATATTTTTTTGATGAACGGCTGATGACATACGTTCGGTATGTAGTGCAGTTTTAAGACTGTTTACACCCAGCAACGAAAGCAGCACCAGCATAATTAACGCAACCACCAGAACGGCACCACGCTGCTTGCCCGGCAATTTACTATACGATCGTTGCATTGATGATCCTTTACCGTATCCGGTTTCTGATTTGCACCGTGGCATTAAACGCCGCGCGAAGGCGCCTGTCACTACCGTGCTCCCCATCTACATTCGCGGCACCTGCGGGGCCGACGCGGTGGCCAGCTATGTTATAGATTTCCGTGTCATCTTGTGGCGCCGAGTAGTCGACAGAGGCAACAATTATCCCCAGCTGTACGCTGACTATTTGTGCAGGGTTAATCACATTTTCAGCAGTCACATAGCGGATGATCGGAGTAAGCGACTCATCAATCTGGGTGTTAATTCCATATAACACCTGAAGGTCCTCCACACCCGGAACCAGTTCTACCGGATCCCCAGTCGGATCAGTACTTGTGTCGAGTTCAAAAAGCGAAAACAGCGGATCTCCGTTAGGTAAATCTCTGCCACTGTCTGCTACAAAGTACGCTTTGGCTTCAAACCTCATGACTTCAACCTGTAGCGATCCGGTCGCATCATCATTTGGAAAGGCCTGTGTAAGATTTGCCTGATTATTGCTGGTGGCTGCATGCTGGATGGTAGTAATTCCAGTGCCGGATGCCGTACTAACATCGGTTGCTCGAAAAATATTAGTGACTCTGCAGTCACTAATCAGCATCAGATCATCGGTTTGAAGTTGATCAGGATTTCGAGGCAATTCTATATTGGAAATCGCGTTAGGCATATTTGATTCAAGACCGATACTCCGTCCACTGCCATAAAGAATATACAAAACATCAGTCTCGGGTTTTACGTTTGATATTCCGGCCAGATCAGCATGCTGTGTCGGGCTCCAGTTACCAGTGCCATCCACTTCTGAACCCCAGATAGCAGTGTCAGGATAGTTTAAGACTGCGGTGTTGATCGTCGGCCCGGCGGATGCCAGTACCATAACAGGATCTTTTACCTCATCACGGCATCCCTGGTAGCCCGCGATTCGCAGACCAAAGGACATAATATCCAGCCCGACACCGCCTGATTCCAACACACGCGCCATACCGCTATTCATTTTTGACGAGGAGTTATTACTCGAAAAAACAGCAACTACCCCACCAAGCAACACCAGACCAATCACTGATGCGATCATGAGTTCAATAATTGAAAAGCCTGCCTGTCTGCCAGGCATACTTGTGGACTTTAAAAACATTGGAGAATTTTTCAAGCGTTTTAGAAGGCTCCGCTACGCGAGCTTGTACCGTCGGGTTATAGAGTATAAAGCTGTATCGACGAGCAGGCTTTTCTCTTGAGTCAACATGCAGTCGCACTATCAATGCACGTGACAATAAATTGTCGTCCTGTCTATATTTTCAAAAAAACACAGGCTAATCAGGACGGATTCACACAGTCATTGTGACGCAGTTCCACTACAGCTCCACCTTTAGAGCCTGAATACCACAAATATAAAATAATTGGCACCATTCCTTCAGAGCCTAACGCTTCAGGCCGATATTCCGAGCCACGCGAAATGCAAGTTCGGAATAATCCAGTGGTGAGGAAAAATCCTTTTGCGCGGCCACAATCTCTTGGAACAGTTACAACATTTTTCGTTACGGAGCAATTTTGAATGACGCATCTTGTAAAAAAACCTGGACGCTTCCGAACTTTCCTGGTGTCAGTGTTTTTCTGTTTGTTCGGTTTTCATCCGGTATGGGCCGAAGATACCGAGATATATTTCGCCCCGGTTACCGGATCGAACGCGCAGCCAAACATATTATTGGTGCTCGATGCATCAGCTTCAATGCTCGACCGCGATGGCGGACCTACCACCAGACTGCAGCGTATGCAAGACGCGATGACCCAGGTGCTGAACCAGGTAGGCAATGTGAACATCGGCGTGATGCGATTTAGCAACAGGAATAGCGGCAGCAGCGTTATTTATCCGGTTAGAGATATTGAGTCATTTCTTTGCGACGGGATTCCCTGCGACACTACAGTTGGTTTCAACGGCAGTATCACGAGTGTGCGTCAGGAAATCCTCGACACAATCACAAACATGGAAATGCAATGGGAAACACCAACTGTCGGAGCCATTCTTGAAGCAGAGGCCTACTTTTCAGGTGCTGACGTTGTCTTTGGTAGTAAGCGTATACACAATCCTTGCGATACCCGTACTGGCAACGATAAAACAAGGTGCGAGAGAGAGATTGACGTAGATGGTACCAACACTGGACGGATTCGTGAAGATGGACGAGTGGCCAGCGTTTCGCATCCTGATTCTTATACCGGCGGCGTACTGATTAATCGGCCTGAAATATGTGATGAAGATCCAACAGATCCGGCATGTATAGCAGAAGAAATTACCGGAAACGCAGTTTATACATCACCTATAGCCAACGAATGTCAGTCTAATCATATCTTGTTGGTGAGTGACGGCGAAGCAAGCGAAGAAAACGCCAGTGTAGATGCACTTAAAAGGTTTGGCACATGTGAAATCCCGGGGCTACGTGATACCAGGGGGACTTGCGCCATCGAGGTAGCTGATTTCATGGCAAACAACGATCTCATTGATACTATAGATGGAGTCCAGAGCGTTACTACTCACACCGTTGGCTTTAATCTCGATTCACCATGGCTTGAACGTATAGCAAGCGGAAAGATTGGTGATGATGGTGCTGGTGGCTACTTTACAGCCAATTCTACCGAAGATCTGGTTAACACACTGGTGGAAATTATCGAAAGCGTTCAAAGAGTTGATGCTACATTCGCGGCACCCGGAATTACAGTTGATCAGTTCTCTCGTTTATCTCATCGAAGAGACACCTATCTGGCACTTTTCGAACCTGCTAACACTCCTCAGTGGCCAGGTAACCTGAAACGTTATGACCTTCTAAGCGGTGGTGCACTATTCGATGCAAGTAACCCACAGAGAAGGGCTGTGAATAGCGCCACGGGGACATTTGAGCCTAATACAAGAAGCTACTGGTCTACAGCTAATGATGGGCATTCGATCTCTGCTGGTGGGGCTGCATCCAGACTTCCCACCTACAGCAATCGGAATACCGTTACTTATAACGGCACCCAGGACAGCTTGTTTCACGCCATCAATGAAATTTCTACCAATAACATAAATAATCTGGTTGACCTGGGTGAAGATGATGCTACCAACCTGGCACCTGGCGGTGTGGCGACCCAGGGCAGCATCTCTCATGGTGGATCGCCGGGTCGAGCAATAGATTCAAACACCAATGGTCGTTATGGCAACGGATCTGTAACCCATACCAGAAATGGGTCAGGCGCGGCCTGGTGGCAACTGGACCTGTTAGAAACGTTTTCCATTAATGACATCAACATCTTTGGTCGTACTGACTGTTGCACTGACAGACTCTCAGATGTCAATGTGTATGTTTCGGATACGCCATTCGGCAATGCCAGTAACGATGAGATAAAAGCTAATCCTCTTATTTGGCGGCAATTTCATAACGGTGAAATAGATCAAGACTCCAGGCCTTATACAGTTTCCCCTAACAGAAACGGAAGATACGTAAGGATTGCGCTTGATGATCCGAACGCTATCCTGTCACTCGCAGAAGTTCAGGTAATGGGAGGAAGAGTTTCCGACACAGAGATCGCACGCGTAAGTAATATTGTTGAATGGGTTCGCGGCAAAGACGTCAAAGACGAAGATAAAGACAATGTGACCAATGAAACGCGCAACTACATAGGAGACCCGCTGCACTCTTCCCCTCATATCGTAAATTACGGTGGTACAGCAGATAATCCGGATTCGGTGATATTTTTTGGTACCAATGAAGGCTTCATACACGCTATCAGTTCGCAAACCGGTTCAGAGGAGTTCGCTTTCATGCCAAGGGAGCTGATTCCCAATTTGGATATACTATTCGAGAACAGCACCTTCTCCGATAAAGTCTACGGCATGGACGGCGACATTACGTCATGGATCAAAGACAATAATAATAACGGCAACGTTGACGCCCTGGATGGTGATCATGCCTTCCTCTACACAGGTATGCGCCGTGGTGGTTCAAGCTACTACGCGCTCGATGTTACTGACCGGGCCGACCCAAAGTTCCTGTTCAATATTCCCGAGGTAGATCCTGTTGCATACGCTGAACTTGGTCAGACATGGTCTGAACCAACCGTTGCCTCTATCAAAGTGGGTAATGAAACAAAAACTGTTTTGATTTTTGCCGGTGGCTACGATGAATCACAGGACGATAAAACTATCTACTCACCGGATTACCAGGGCAATACAACTATCTACCCACCGGATTCAACCGGCCGCGCTATATTTATTGCCGACGCTGAGGACGGATCACTGATCTGGAGCGGACAGCTTGCAGCAACAGCCGGGCTACCAATTAAATCATTTCCAGATATGCAGTACAGCATACCATCCGATATCAACGTCATTGATCCGGACGGGGACGGTCTGGCCTCTCAGTTTTACGTTGGTGATATGGGCGGTCAGCTGTGGCGATTCGATATTAATAACGGTAGCACCGGCGAAGACCTCGTCGATGGTGGAGTAATCGCACAATTCGGTGAACAAACTCAAAGTGGAGCACGAAGATTCTTTCACCGGCCTGACCTTGTGCTGAGCAAGTTCGAAGGTGAAATCATACTGAATATAGGTATTGGATCCGGTTATCAGGCGCATCCGCTTGATCATGACATCAAAGATCGCTTCTACCAGATTCGTTATCCACTCAGAAGTACCGGTAACTACGGTATAAAAAACGATCAGCCAAATGAACCACCCTATCGCCCTATCACCGAAGATGATATGTTCAACGTAACTGATGTTCTGGTTGGTCAAGGCACTGACCAGGAAATTCAAGACGCACAAGACACCCTGAGTGGTAGTCAGGGCTGGTTAATCAGAATGGAACGCAGCGGAGAAAAAATACTCGGTGCCTCGTCCACACTCGATGGAGTCGTGCGATTTATCAGTTATGTACCTTCAGGCAACTCAGTGAACGATAGATGCACACCGAATATAGGTCAAAGCTTTTTCTATCGTGTTGGGCTGAGAGACGGTGCACCTCCTGAAGACAGGAATTCCGATGGGGATGTCACCAAAGAAGATCGTTATACCGAGGTGCCAGGTGGCGGTATCGCACCAGCAGTGACCACTGTATTTGTAGCAGACGAAACCACCGGTGATGTTGTGCCTACCGATGTCTCAGGTATCAATGTACTGAACCAGAGCAACAATGTGAATACCGTCAGACGCTGGTACTGGGCTGAAAATCCCGAGTAATCTGTTTGAAAATGTCACGAGTCTGCGCGGCAGAAGTCCGCGCAGACTCCAGATGCCACTCCATCGGAGTCACTGGATAGATATCTATTGGTTTTTATGTTGATGGTACGAGGAACCTGGTGCAACCAGGGCTAGATATTCGCAGGTGCATCACCTACCCAGCCACGCCGCATTGCCAGTCTGGTAAACCACAGCAGAAATGCGCCAACCAATGGGGTAAGCGCGAGGTACATAATCCGTTCGAAGGTGGAAAACTCTACCCCGGAATTTACTATGCCGAACAACGGAATCATTGAAACAATCACACCGATCAATGCGATCAAAAACAAAAATAGTGACAAGCGCTTACGTAGCAGAAGCAGAATGCTACCAAGCAAGCCACCGAAAACTGCAATTGCGAACGCACTTGTTGCCCAGGCTGGACGATCACTGATAACGGCCTGTTGTGCGGCACTCAAGCCAGCAAGCGTGTCTGGCGACATAGTTGCCTGAAACAGGTAGTTGGCACATCCCATTAAATGCCAGATCAGCGAAAATACACCGACCATCCAGATACTCCAGTGTGTATTGGGTTTACCGGCATTGTTCATTCTGTGTTTCCATATGGGTTATGTACAGGATATAAAATATAACTTTTGCTTAGGCGTGAAAGTCACTGATTAATGTAGATTCAGCAACGTATTCGTCAATCAGCATTTTATACATTGCTCTTATTTTTCGTGTGACCGGCCCTGCCTTGCCTTCACCGATAATTTTCCCATCAATGGAATATACCGGTGTCTGTGCGCCAAAGGTACCGGTAAGAAACGCCTCATCAGCACTATATGCCTCATAAAGCGAATAGTTTTTCTCGTGCACTGTGATACCGGCATCCCGACAAACATCGATAACTTTCTGACGTGTCACACCATTCATGCAGTAATCACCGGTGGAGGTCCATACCTCGTTTCGTCTGACAATAAAAAAATTACATGCATTGGTCGTGTTGACAAAGCCGTGCGGATCAAGCATTAACGCTTCATCAGCACCGGCAGACTCTGCCTGCAGGCAGGCTATAACGCAATTAAGTTTGGAGTGGGAATTGAATTTTGCATCCTGCGAGTGCGGCAGGCCGCGGACCTGCGGTACCGATGCGAGGGTAATACCGCGTGCGGCTTTACCGGAATCAGAAACCCTGTCTATCGCTTTGGAGTGCTCCATTATAATGACAACCGTTGGACCGCTCCTTGACAGTGACGGATGCTGGAACGGTTTTACTTTAACCCCGCGGGTCACCATTAGACGACAGTGGACATCGGTGGTCATGTTGTTTGCGGCAGCGGTAATCCGCAATGCCTGTGCTATATCGTCACGTGTCATGCCTATGTCAAGCGATACGGATTTGCAGCTGTCAAATAACCGATCCATGTGCTCTTCAAAGAATGCCCATACACTATTGTATAGGCGCATACCTTCCCACATCCCATCACCCAGCATAAAACCTGAATCATAGACCGATACTCTGGCTTCATTGCGATGAACTATTTCACCATTGATATAGATTTTTATATCACGATTTCTGATATCGTCTTCTGCATCATGAGTGGTGACAGGTTCATCGGTTGATTGACTCATTTAACTACCCGTGTGGCAGATACTGTTGTTTGTTGCTCAACAGTACATTAAAGGAAACGGAAATACGTATGTCATCAGACAGGTTCGGATGCACAAGATGGTGCAGGAATGACGGCCAGAGTAACATCAGACCGGGCTCCGGCTGAATTCGCAACTCCGGATCGATCTGACCATCGCCGCGAATGGCGGTCATATTGGCCTGGGGCCTCGGATCAAAGAAAGATATGGCTCCGGGGTTTAAATCTGATCGGCTACCGCCTTCTGCGACCGGAACTTTGACGTAGTAGGTACCACTCAGGTAGCTATGCGGATGATTGTGCAGATTATGATAGTCACCATGACGGTTAATATTGGCCCAGCCCTGTATTGTCCATTCAATATCGTAATCGACAGAGAGCTTTTTAAAGTAGTCAGCGATGGTCTTGTTGATGCACTGCTTCAGCCAGTCAGTTGCAGGACTGGATTGTGAAAACAGATTCTGTGCTGCATAGTCGACCGTCATGTCGGCTCGACTGCCCTCCTGCTCGACAATTAATTTATGCAGGGCTTGATTAGCGCTGGCAGTATTGCTTAACCTGCGCTGCAGAAATGTTGTCGGCCAGAGCTCGGTAAATCCATCAGCGTCGGTTTTGTGCATGAAAGCAATGTCGGTGATCAGCTTGAAAACCAGTATACTTACCAGAGATATTAAGACAATCGGCATGAGCAACAATAATCAAAAAATACCCTACTGTGCAGTTGGGCTTTGCAACCCCAAAAGCCCGGGCAATGTTGGATCGGTCATGCGTGCCTGTGGTTGTTTTGCGGCAGATCATATCTTCTACACCGGCATAAGATTCAACCGTGCTGAGCGTTTTTACACAGATACCACAAAAAATCGCAATCGCATTCCACTGCAACAGGTAGATGATCTGACACAGGCTTTAGCTAATGATATTCAAGTGGTGTGCGTTGAGCTTTGCGAAAACGCCGTAGCGCTTGCAGAATTTAATCACCCGGATCGCGCCTGCTATCTGTTTGGCCCGGAAGACGGCAGTTTGTCGCAGCAATTGATCAATGCTGCTGATCATGTTGTATTCATTCCAACCCACGGTTGTTTAAACATGGCCGCATCTGTCAATGTAGTGCTCTACGACCGCGCAATGAAGCGTGCACCCAGACTCAATGCCAGCCAATACAATGAAATGGTCCGCAGCAACCGTGATTGCAGAAATAACCTTAAAGCCGGAGCAGACAAATGAAATGGCCGGCAATGGTGCGTTTTGATAATAGTGATCAACTTGAATTAATAGAGTCACAACACGATTGGGAATCGTATCTTTTGCAAACAAGCCATCTTGATTGCCAGTTGATTTTGTCTGACGGCACTGTGATACAGGCAACTCTCGATGACCACGGCAGCCAGCCACCCGAAGTACAATACAAAGAAATTGAGACTATCAGTGTTGATACTGCTGTAGAGATTGCTCGCAGACATATGGCAGCACAGGCACATTGTTGTGTTTCAAAGTTTTCCGCACCAAGTGTGGCAGCAGTGATAGATGCCTTGTTACAGCTGGACGACTGAACCTCGTGTGTTTAACCAGTAACATTGATTTCTTTACTACTGGAAGGTAACAATAGAACTGCCAGAAAAATACAGATTGCAGCAATCGACAATACTGTAAAAAGACGTCCAAATCCGCCGTGCTGATGAATCCACGCTATCAATGGCACGGCCGACGCCATAACAGAAAATGTCACGAGATATCTAAGGGCATAGGCGCGACTGCGCCACTCACTACTGACTATTCTGCCAAGCAGTACATCGTTAATCGGAATTTGCCCGAAAACCACCAGCATAAAAGCAATCGAGAGTATCAGCGCCAGATGGCCCTCGGCATTAATCATTACTGCGAACAATACACATTGTAACGCCGCTACTGTCGCAAAAATCCGCTTTACCGGATAGTGATCGAGCAGCTTGCCGACCAACACCTGACCACCGGCTGCAATGGCAAATACAATAAACACACACCAGCCATTGGTTGTGGCAGAAGCTGTGAGGTCAGACAATCTTTCATCGACAATCTTTGGCAAGGCAAAGGTGGTGCTTTGAAAAACAAGCCCGCCGATAGCGGTGGTAACGAGGATGACTGCAAAGATGCGTCGAATATTATCCGCTCCGATTGCCTCGCTAACTAACGTTTCGGCTTTTGCAACACCCTGAACCTGCAGGTAGTGTCGAACAAAATACCAATACCCGAGGCCAATACCAATTGACAACATACCACTCAGATAAAAGGCACTGCGCCATCCTGAAAAATCGATAAGCAATGCAGTCATCAGTGCCGCGCTTGCCACTCCAAGATTTCCCCACACCCCGTTCACTGCCAGACGCAGACCGGTTTTTGTTCTGCCCTGCACCACCATCGCAAGACCAACCGGATGATAGATGGCGGCAAAAACCCCGACCAGGGCAAGACACACGGCAATCTGCGTCGGGTTTGCCGCAGCCCCTGCGAGTACGGAGCTTAAACCGATGCCGATAAAAAACACCACCATCATACCCTGCCTGCTCCATTTGTCGGCCAGCCAGCCTGCCGGAATAGCACAGACACCGAATGCGATGAAGCCCGGCGTCGCGTACGGAATGAGTTGCGCGTAGCTTAGTCCCCATTCGGTGGTCAGGCGCAGAGCTGCGGCAGTGGCGAAAATCAACATAAAGAAGTGATCCAGAAAATGACCGGCATTGAGAAACAGATACTCGACCCTGTCTTTAGTCACTGCTGATTGTTGCGGGTGCAATAAAGTCGCTCCATAGCGCAAACTCCAACCGTATCTGGTAACACGTGCGGAGCGGTTATGTTAACCGTATGCAGCATAGCGCGATTTTCACCGCCCCGTACACCGTCCAATATGAAACATTCAAACGCAATACAGGGCTGGTATCATGCGGCATGGAAAATAACCCGTCACTGGACAGTGCAGCACTGGCGACTCTGTACCGTAAAACTGTTCTGTCGTTTCCGCGCCTGATGGTTGCAGTGCTGGTACTGGCATTATGTTTCTTTGCCTGGCAGGCACGTCATTTCTCGATTGATGCTTCAGCAGACGCACTGCTACTGGAAAATGACCAGGATCTGCAGATTTACCGTTCATCACTGAAGCGATATGGCACCGGTGACTTTCTGGTAGTCACTTATGATCCGACCGGTGACCTGTTTAGCAAAGACTCACTTACGCACCTTGCAACCCTGCGCGATGAACTTGCAGAGGTCAGTTCTGTTGAATCAATTTTTTCACTACTGGAAGTACCGCTACTGACAAGCTCCGGTGCCAGCCTGACCGAACTGACTGCCGGTGTACCGACCCTTGCCACCCACCCGAACAGCAACCTTGAACTGGTAAAACAGGAAATCACCAACAGCCCGGTATTCCGTGACTTGATTGTGAGTAAAGATGCAAGCACCACTGCATTGCGGTTGAATCTGACTGAAGATGATCTTTATACAGACCTTCACGCACAGAGATCTGCGCTCAGGCTAAAGCAGCTGCAGGGAGAATTGACCAGTGAGGAAATTTCACAGCTCGATGCGGTCAGCACGGAATTCGATGTCGTTCGGCGTGACTTTAACCAAAAGCGCCACGAAGATATAAGCACCATCCGCTCTATACTGGAAAAACATCAGGATCAGGCCACAATGCATCTTGGTGGTGTGCCTATGGTCTCCGACGATATGGTGACCTATATCGCGCGGGATCTGGTGGTATTCGGTACAGGTGTAGTACTGTTCATTCTCGCCACACTGACTTTTATTTTCCGCCGCCTGCGCTGGGTTTTGCTACCTGTTGCCAGCTGCTTTTTTGCAGGCATCACAGTAATGGGATTCCTGAGTGTGATTGGCTGGAAAGTCACTGTGATCTCATCGAACTTTTTGTCTTTGATGTTTATCATCACGATGTCGATGAATATACATCTGGTGGTACGATTCCGTCAGTTAAAAATTGACTATCCCGAACTCGAACATATCGATCGGGTCTGGCTCGCCAGCAGAAGAATGTTCTGGCCCTGTCTGTACACAGCGCTTACTACAATTATCGGGTTTTGCTCCCTGGTATTCAGTGGAATCAAGCCGGTGATTGATTTCGGTTTAATGATGTCAATTGGTCTGATTGTTACCTTTCTGACTTCATTTCTGTTGTTTCCATCATTATTGGTTCTCATAGGGCCACTGAAAGACGACGGCGAAGCAGACAAACCGGTTACCGCTACAGCAATACTTGCAAAAATAACCGATAAAGGTGGTAAGTGGATTTTAATGCTCGCGGCTGTACTTGCGATTATCAGCGCGGTTGGAATTTCAAAACTTATTGTTGAAAACAGTTTTATTAATTATTTTCGCTCTCATACCGAAATCCATCAGGGTATGAAGCTCATCGATAACAAACTCGGTGGTACAACGCCACTGGATGTGCTGCTCGACCTGACTGAAGAAGAGAAAGTTGATGAATGTGCTGATACTTCGGAAATGTCAGAAGAAGACATAGAATTTTGCGAAGAACTCGCACTGTTTGAAGACGATGAAAGCGAGGATCCATGGTTTACCCCCTATAAGGTTGAACGCATAAAAGCGGCTCACGACTACCTGGACTCCCTGCCTGCCGTTGGCAAAGTACTTTCTCTGGCGTCAATACTCAGGACCGGTGAAGCCATCAACAACGATGAAGAGTTCACGCCGTTTCAGCTTGAGCTGCTGTATAAAAAAATCCCGCCTGATATGCGTGTTGAATTAATTGATCCGTATGTATCCATTGATGACAACCAGGCACGTATCTCAATGCGCATCCTCGACTCATTACCGGATTTGCGCAGAAAAGAACTACTCGAACAGATCAGCACAGAACTCGAAACCGAAGTGGGCATACCACCTGAACAGTTTCAGATCAGCGGTATTCTGGTGCTCTACAACAATATGCTGCAAAGTCTTTTTCAGTCCCAGATACAAACCATAGGTGCCGTACTGCTGGGTATTGCAATCATGTTTTTAATATTGTTCAGATCTTTGAAGCTCGCCGTTATTGGCATAGTCCCCAATGCACTGGCTGCAGCTATTGTACTCGGCATAATGGGTTTGGCAGGCCTGCCCCTTGATATGATGACGATAACCATTGCAACGATCTCTATCGGTATCGCCGTGGATAACAGTATTCACTATATTTATCGATTCAAGGAAGAGTTGCCAAAACACCGAACCTATGAAGAAACCATGTTTACTTGTCACAGAAATATCGGGCGTGCTGTGCTTTATACATCAATGACAATAATTTTCGGTTTTTCTATACTGGTGTTTTCCAATTTTGTACCGACAATTTATTTCGGAGTGCTAACAGCTCTGGCTATGTTTGTCGCATTGCTTGCCGTGTTGACTTTACTGCCGAAACTGATCCTGGTTTTCAGACCGTTTGGCTAAGCAAAAAAACCTGGTAATGCCCGATCACTTACCAGTGAATTGAGGTTTTCGTCTCTCGTTAAATGCCAGCACACCTTCATGGCGATCTTCAGTAGACACCAATCGATTGTAAGCTTCAATTTCGAAGGCCATCCCCTCAGTCAGAGACATCTGCAGGCCTTTGTGGATTGCCTGCCTGGCCTGCCGGACCGCAAGTGGTGCGTTCTCCACAATGCGTGTTGCTATTTCCAGCACCGCATTGTCAAGTGCAGCAACAGTTGGATAGACATTGTTTACCAGCCCCCACTGCTGCGCTTGCGCGGCGGTAAACGGATTGCCACTCAATACAACTTCCATCGCACGGCGTTCACCAATGGCGCGCGCAAGCGTCTGCGTTCCTCCGATTCCGGGAATAATCCCGAGCCGGGTTTCTGTCTGCGCGAACATCGCATGTTCAACTGCATAGACAAAGTCCAATGCTGCTACCAGCTCGCAACCTCCACCATAGGCCGCACCGTTGACTGCACCGATAACAGGCACCGGACAACTGATTACAGCGCGGATCATTCGTTCAAAAACAAGATGCTGCTGCTGCCAGTCGGAGTCTGACATACCCTTGCGTTCTTTCAGATCACCGCCGGCGCAAAAGGCTTTCTCGCCCTTGCCGGTTAGAATAATCACGCGGTGTCGATCGGGATGTAGCGCGATGTCTTCAAACACTTCGATCAGATCGTGTGCCATTTGCGTATTAAACGCATTGGATGATTCTTCGCGATCAAGCGTTACCTTAATCAAATGCTTCGCTGGTTCGACAAGTGACAGTGTTTGCAGGGGCATGGTTTTTGTTATCAACAGGTTTTAATTCAAATATAGAGAAAACCGCCGTTGGCTGCAAACAAAGACTACCCGTTCGTGTACTCGTGATGGCAATACGTTTACACTAAAACCACATGAAAGAAGAAGAAAAAATCAGTAGAGAGTCTCTGCTGAACGGTGTAATGCAGGAACTCTTCGAGAGCCGGGCCGGAAATGTAGATCTGATGCCTGACGATGTCCGCGAAAAACTGGTTCAGGAAACCATTGACAATGCGCCGGATAAATCAGAATTCCGGATATTCGCCTATGGCTCTCTGATCTGGAATCCCGCTATGGAGATCGACTCCACCTATCGATGCAGCATCAGCGGTTATCATCGCAGTTTTTGTTTCTGGACTGTATTCGGTCGCGGCAGCGAAGAGCAACCGGGACTAATGATGGGGCTTGAAAGTGGTGGCAGCTGCGATGGCCTCGCTTACAGCATTGCGCAGGATAAACTAACGACAGAACTCGACCTTCTTTTCAGGCGCGAGCTGCTGTCCTATGTTTATAAACCCACGTGGGTAAACGCATCTTTTGAAACCGAACCCGATAGCGGCACTGAAGTACTCGCATTCGTGGTTGATCCTGAAAACGAACGCTACTGCAGCAACCTTGACGAGGATACTCTGGTGAGTACACTGGCGCTCGCAGAGGGTCCGATCGGCAGGAACAGCGACTACCTGTATCAGCTGGTTGATCACCTGGAAGAACTTGGCTATGAAGACCCGGAACTAACAAGTCTCGCCGCTAAAGTCAGAGCTTTTCAAGCCAGTTTATAAAACGCCTGGCTGTGTAACTACACTTTACGCGGCAGATCCATTTTTTGGCGGCGCTCCCACAGCGCTTTTCGACTAATACCGAGCTTGCTTGCCAATTCTGTCTCCGAGAGTTTATCTTCAAAATTGAGTACAAAGTATCTGAAGTACGCATCGAGGCTGAGATCAAGTCCGTTATGGGTGGCATCTCCGTCAATAACGTTGATACCCAGATGCACTGGTTTGATTTCTTCTGAATCTACCATTAATACAGCGCGTTCCATGACATTTTTTAGCTCATTGATATTGCCGGGCCATTGATACGCCTGAAGAGCATTCTTTGCCTCTTCGGAAAGAACGATACGGCGTTTGCGATAGCGCTTTACATAGATTTGCAGGTACTCACCGGAAATTGGAGCAATATCTTCGCGTCTTTCCCGCAAAGGCAGCGACGCAAACACACTATCGTTAAACAACTCTGCGAGTTCGGGATGCAGCAGACCATCTTCAATGGCCACTGATGGCGGATCCATCGCAAGTACTATTAAACGTACATCCGGTGCACGACGCAGATTACTGGCCTCAAGCAACTGAGTGGCCAGTTCAAGCTGCTTATCTGTCGGCAGTGAACTGATACTCCTGATCACCAGCGTGCCACCATGGGCGGCCTGAAGTAATCCGCTACCGGAGCGACGATCATCTGCATGTGAACCAAAAAGCAGATGTGTTATATCTGATGGCTGAACCATTGGCAGATCGGCAAATACCAATGGCCCGCGATTGCGAGCGCTATGCTCATGACAATGACGCGCAAGTAATTCTTTACCTGTACCACGCTCGCCCTGCAGATAGATAAAGAGATCATCGTCCGCGATATTTTTGATAGACGTGGTTGTCTGCTGCATTGCTGCACTACGGGACTCTACTTCAAACCCCGGGTACAGACGATTAAGATCACGTCGCATGGCAGCATTCTCTGCTGACAAGCGATTTTCTCGCAATGACCTGGCGATGGTTAATAAAAGTTCATCGTGATCAAAAGGCTTACTGATGTAATCTGCGGCGCCGAGCTTCATTGATTCAACCGCGGAACGCACACTGGCATAACTGGTCATCATAATTACCGGTACCTGCTCAGCGTAGTCCATGATCTGATTGCCATCACGGCCCGGCAGCCTGATGTCTGCAAGAATGACATCGAACGATTCCGGGAAGCAACTGATCGCCTCATCAATATCGGATACACCCACCGCTTCGTAGTTATTACGTTCAAGCAGTAGAATGATCTGCTTGCGGATGATGTCTTCATCTTCAACAATCAAAATTCTGTTCATTTAATTGTTGCCTACAGCGTGATTTACATGCCCGGATGAAATCTCAATAGCGGGTAGATGAATTTCGAAACATGCACCATGACTAATAGAAGCGTCAACAGCGATTCTACCTTCATGCTCGTTTACAAGACTATAAACAAGTGACAAGCCCAGTCCTGTTCCCGATCCTACAGGTTTTGTGGTATAAAAAGGTTCAAAAATTCGTGATTGATCTTCAGGTGCTATGCCGGAGCCATAGTCGCGAACACTGATAATATGCGTAGTACCTAAGGTATAACCTTTTATATCGACCACATCATCCGGTGCCGAAACATCACACGCATTGTTCAACAGGTTAACAAATATCTGCACCATCTGTCGCTCGCTGCCAAGCACCCACAGCGAATCTGTAAAATCCATGTTGAACCGGATTTGTTTTGCCTGCTCTGACAAGCGGACCAACTGAATCGCCTGCTGCACGCAATCATTAATCTCAATACGGTCACGTTCTTCAAGCCCCATCGGCTCGTTGCGTGCAAAGGCGAGCAGTGATTTAACAATTTCATCTATGCGATTTACCTGCGTGAGAATGTCTGTGGCACTTTCTCTTTGCGCTTGTGGCTGATCACTGGCACCTTGATTCTGTGCAATACTTGCGATACCGGTCAGGGGATTGCCGATCTCATGCGCAACCCCTGCGGCCAGACGACCGATCGAAGCCAGGCGTTCACTGTGGGCAAGTTCAGATTCAAGCAGGTCAAGATTAGTTCTGTCTTCCAGCAGAATAACCTGACCGGCAGCGGGATCGGTACGACCAATCTGGGTGGTCACTATGGACTTGTGCAGATTAAATGATTTACTGCCACTCTCAAGTTCTATTAAGTGCTTAAATATATGATCTTTATTTGATTCAGCAAATTCAAATAACAGTTTATTCCAGGGCTCAGGGAGCTCATGCAGTTTACTTCGACGAGCATCGCTGACATCTATACCGGATATATCCACCATGGCCTGGTTCCAGACCAGAATGCCTCCGTCGGGACCGAAAGAGCAAACCCCCAGTGGCAGTTCGTGCAGCACATTTCTTAAATAACGTCTCAGATCGTCAAGTTCACGTGTCATGCCTCGCATCTGTTCACTGGAGGTTTCAAGTCTGGTCTCCATAGCGCGCAGTGTTTCGGTCAGAGCCAGGTGCGCAGGCTGATTGAGTTCCAGATGACCTCGCAGCGTTAACCTGGCGACAGTCGGACCCAACAGGCCGGACAGATTTCTCTCCAGTCGCTCATGCAGTAGTCGCAAATCAACTGTTCGTATACTGTGCTCATCGAGGCCAAGTTCATTCATAGCAGAACGCACCTCCTGCTCCGCTGCTTCTCTGCCAAGTAGCTGTTCCAACTGAGTGATATAGCCCGAGGTTGAACTTGTTATGACAAAGCCCGAAAGAGGTCGCACCGTGTCCGATATACAGGCCTGAGCTGCTTCACTTTCTTCCAAACTTACCCGTGTCAGCAGTGACACGACAACATAAAGCAGGCAATTGACTGTTAAAGAACAGAACGTTGAAATGCTCCAGACGTCTACTCCAGCAAAACCCAGACTACTGATCAGGCGCTCCACACTGGCAATAGTTGCCGATCCCGTCAACAGTGGCAGTATTAGTAAAACAAACCATACCAGTGCACCACCTCCAAGGCCTGCCAGAAATCCGGCTTGCGTGGCGCGAGTCCAGAACAATAATCCAATAACCCCCGGCAGCAACTGAATAGCTGCGACAAATGATATCAGGCCGAGACTTGCCAATCCTTCATGTAGTTCAATAACCAGATAGAAACCGTAACCCGCCGCAATAATAGATGCGATAATTAAACGCTTGCTCCAGATCAGGCGTCGGTAGAGGTTGATATCGGGATTATTGGAGGTAATACTGACAGGTAACAGCAAATGATTAAGACACATATAAGACAATGATAAAGTGGTGACGATCATCATCGCACTGGCGGCAGACAATCCGCCAATGTACACCAGCAACGCCAGCCAGCCGTTACCCAGAGACATTGACATACCAAGCACATAAAAGTCTGGCGGGTTAGTCAGTGCCAGCTGCTTGCCCGCCCATAGAATCGGGAAGATCGGCAGATTTAACAGCAACAAATACAACGGGAACATCCAGTAGGCTGTTTTGAGGGATCTGGGGTTAAGATTCTCAACGAATGTCATGTGGTACTGGCGCGGTAGCAGAAATGCAGCGCCAAACGCGAGCAACAGCAGTGTACTCCACAGGGAAGAATCAACTGGTTCATACAGCGCCTGAATTTCCTGCGGATTATCAGCCAGCCATTGGTGCATTGAATCTATACTGCCGAATACCCCGTAGACGGCAAACAGTCCTGCAACGAGTAAAGCCACCAGTTTAACCGCAGATTCAAACGCAATCGCGACCACCAGGCCGGAATGTTTTTCGCGTGAGCTTAAATGCCGTGCACCAAACGCCACACTGAAGATAATAATCACAATACAAAACAACAGCGCCAGCAGGTTGGGTGCTGCCTCTCTTGCCAGTACCTGGATGGAGCGGGTTACCGCTGTGATCTGCAGTGAGATGTACGGCAGAATGCCCATAAGCATAAAAACCGTCACGGCTAACCCGGTGGCGCGGCCGCCATAGCGAAACGCCAACAGATCAGCAATGGAGGACAGCTGATATTCACGACATAGTCTTAAGAGCGGAGCCAACAGATAGGGCCCGAGAGTGAAAGCGGCCGTGACCCCAAGATAGATTGTCAGAAAAGCGAGACCACTGTTATCAGCCAGACCAACACTGCCGTAGAAAGTCCATGAGGTCGCATATACGCCCAGTGACAGCGCATAGACAGCAGGATGCTCTATCAATTTTTTTGGCAGATATCCGTTCTCTCCGGCATAGGCGATGAGAAACAACACACCGAGGTAGACAAGCGCTGCCAGAAAAAGTACCCAGAGTTCAATTCCCACGGTTGTCATCCTCGTCACTTGAGTCTGCAGCACTTGTGAAGTTATCAAGAGCTACCAACACGATCAGCAACAACCACAATATAAAAACAGAATACCAGGGCAGATTCAGTCCCGCCCACCACTGGGTAAAAGGTGAGTGAAAAACAAAAATAGCCCCTAACACCAACAACAGGGCATGTCCGGTATAGCGCAACATCAGTATATTGTACTTAATTTGATAAAAATTGATTTGCCGGTCATCGTCATGGGTATATTTCTAATGTGTACGGGCCCGGATCTAACAGGTGTATTTTCAACGGCAGAATGCGAAAATAGCACAAGATACCCATAATTTTATCAATACGCCAATATCAATGACATCACAGCCTTATCATATCCATAATTTTAACAACGGTTCACTGAGTGCGATGGCAATGCCGAGTACGGTGAATCTGCAGCAGGATCTGCAGGCACTCAAAGCTGGCGGCACAGATAAAATCCTCTGCCTGCTCGAAGAATCAGAAGCTACACAACTCGGTTTACAGCAACAGGAGTCGCATACAATTGACGCCGGCATCGAGTTCCAGCGCTTCCCGATAGCTGATTACGGCGTGCCCGAATTTCTGGACCTGCAAGTACAGATCACACGGGCCCGCAAAGATCTCGACGCCGGTATCAATCTGCTTGTGCATTGCAGAGGTGGTATCGGACGCACTGGCTTGATTTGCTGTTGCCTGATGCTGACCACCGGCATCAGTGTGCCGGATGCAATTTCAGTGGTTACAAAGCAGCGCGGTAAGCAGGTACCTGAAACACCGGAGCAAATAGACATGCTTATTCGATATGCCGCACGAAATAGAAACATCTGATGGCGCTAAACCGGACTATCTGTCAGCCGAGTTAAACTTAAGAGTTACACCATAAATGCAATGTACGATAATTCTTGTAAGACCTAAGTACCCGCGAAACATCGGCATGGTCTCACGTGCGATGTGTAACTTCGGCCACGAAAAACTGATTTTAATTGAACCGCTTTGTGAACTGGACAGGACTGCCAATAAGGGTGCGGCACAGGGACAACAGCCACTACGTGACTGCGTTATCTATGAATCATGGGAACAGTACGCAGCCAATGAAGCAGATGGACCACGCATCGCCTATAGCCGCAGAGAAGGCAGAAGACGGCCGGTGTACGATATCAACGAGCTGCTCGACTGGCCACCACTGACAGATGGTCGACCCGTATCACTGATTTTCGGTACAGAAGATCATGGCTTGTCGGGAGATGATCTACGCTGGGCACACAGAACGTGTACGCTTGATATACCCGGTCCATTGAAAAGTCTGAATCTTTCACACGCTGTAGTACTTGCCTTGTCTCAGCTACCTGTACTTGAACAACAACCCAGACCGGAACCTGTACCAGTACAGATGCCCGACAAACATCTGCATCGCTGGCTGACCGCACTCAACTTTGATCTGTCCAGCAAAAACTGGAATGCATACTACTCCCTGCACCAGATGATCATGAAAGCCAATCCGACACAAAGGGAGATGGAGCTTTTTCATTCTGTGGTTGAGCAGACCCTGAGACGGTTGAATGAATCTTCATCCGAGTAGTCGGCTATGACTGACCGGTAGCGTTGGTAAAATGAAAGCGCACCTGCTGCTTCTGCAAAAGCGGTTTGCCTGCGATAAAGTCCGATGCCATTTCAGCCATCATTTGCACCGGTGCATTAAGGTTGCCACTGACAATTTCCGGCATCACTGAAGCATCAACAATATATAGATCGTCGATACCGTGGACTTTCATTCTGCCATCGACCACAGCATCTTCAGCCTGTCCCATTTTGCAGGTCCCACAAGGATGATAGTCCGTCGATGCAGTCGCACGTATATAAGCCTCTATATCACTGGCTGAGTTCTTGTCCGGTGCGGGCTCAATACGCGCTCCTCTGAACTGATCAAAAGCCGGTTGTTGCAGAAGCTCCTGCATACGATGATAGCCTTTGATCATTACTTCAAAATCACGCGGATCATCAAAGTAGCTAAAGTCGGATAAGGGCGCATCATAGGGACTGGCAGAAGCAAGGGTTACAGCACCTTTACTAAATGGCCGCAACAGATCGACATTGAGCTGAAAGCCCTGATAGAGAGTTATCTTTCGCCCGTTATAGGTGCTGTAGACTGGCGCGAAGTGATACTGCAGGTCGGGGTATTCGACATCATGGCTACTTTTTACCAGGCCACCCATCTCCCACACATTAGATGCTGCCTCACCTGTTTGTGTCAGTAGCCACTGCACACCTGCGCGCAATTTATGTAACGGATTAGCTAAGTGAACCAGGGTTACAGGCTGTCTGCAGCTAAAGGCGGTGATAGTAGTAAAATGATCCTGCAGGTTTTTGCCGACGCCCGGTAGATGATGTTTAACTTCGATATTGTGCGATTCAAGTTCTTCAGCCGCACCGATACCGGACAGCATCAGTAACTGCGGCGTCTTGATGGCGCCACAGCAAACAATCACCTGCTTTGCGCGAATCGTTTTGATTTTACCTCTATATTCACAGACAACGCCGGTTGCACGATGATTCTCCAGCAGAATTTTATGTACCAGAGTACTGGTTTGCAGAGTCAGGTTCGAGCGTTTTAAGGCTGGCTTGAGATGCGCTGTTGCCGCACTGCTGCGTCTGCCGTTGCGTGTGGTACTGTCATATCTCCCTATGCCTTCGGGCTTATAACCATTCAGATCTTCAGATGTTCCCTGCCCCGATTGTTCACCCGCGCGCAGCATTGCCTCATACAATGGTGTATCAAGTTTACTTTGCGAAACACCAAGCGGACCACTACCACCACGATAGTCATTCTCACCCCGGTCTGAAGTTTCACAGCGTTTAAAATATGGCAGACACTGAGCGTAACTCCAGTGCGCAAGACCGGGATTCCGACCCCACTGATCATAGTCTGTCGGGTGACCGCGCATATAAACCATAGAATTAATCGAAGACGAGCCGCCAACTACTTTGCCGCGCGGCAGCTCTATTTTACGATTATTGCAGGCCGGCTGAGGTGTAGAACTGTAGTTCCAGTTAATTGAAGGGTCTTTAAACACCCGGTACACACCCGCCGGAATATGAATCAGGAGATTGCGATCCATAGGCCCTGCTTCGAGGACTAAAATAGTCTTGTCACTATTTTCCGACAGGCGATTAGCCAGTACACAACCGGCGGAGCCTGCGCCAAGAATAATAGTGTCATACTCAAACATTGAAATTGTTCGCCTTAACCCGGACTATTCATGAAATGGCGAGCATATCGCGCAGAGATTTGGTTTCACAGTGAATTTTCTTCTTGCGTCCCTTGTTTTTATAAATTTGGCTTATTGATATTTGCAAAAGAAAAAATCCCTATTCCAGTTATCTTAGGGTGGAAACAAAGATCAAGTGAGATGCCGTCGATTTCATGGATAATCCGGGTTAGCCGCTCTGTGCCATGGCGAAAGATGATGAACGACATGGCACAAGGTTGCAATACGATGCAACTCAAAGCGGGGTTTGTTCCCCGAGCCCGAGGTCGTAGTCAGGATATGTGGCTTTGCCTTGCGGCTGGCTCCGGTACATGTCACCATTTCGATAGCTTTACAATTACATGAAAATATCAGAGCTCAAAATATTGAATACTCCGCCACAGTCATCCTCTTCGACATCAGTACCGGTCATTGAGCTTAAAAATTTACACAAGAGTTATGGCGATCTCGAGGTATTGAAGGGAATTTCACTCAGCGCAAAGCGTGGTGATGTTACGGCGCTGATCGGTTCTTCCGGCTCAGGTAAAAGCACTCTGCTGCGCTGTGCCAATCTGCTCGAGGTTCCCGCCAGCGGAGACATAGTTTTCAATGGTGAGCAGGTCAAATGGAAAAAATCCCGCAAAGGCAGAATACCGGCTGACCAAAACCAGGTTCGAAAAATGCGCTCGAATCTGTCTATGGTTTTTCAGCAATTCAATTTATGGGCACATCTGTCAGTACTGCAGAACATAACTCAGGCACCGGTCTTTGTACTCGGGAAAGATCGTACCGAAGCAGAAGAATTTGCTATGACCTTACTCGATAAGGTCGGTATCGCAGACAAAGCAGACCAGTTCCCGGCTCAACTTTCAGGCGGCCAGCAACAACGAGCAGCGATTGCCAGAGCACTGGCTATGGAACCCGATGCTATGTTGTTTGATGAACCTACCAGCGCTCTGGACCCTGAGCTCGAGGCAGAAGTAGTTCAGGTAATCAAACAGCTGGCACAGGAAGGCAGTACGATGATCATTGTCACGCACGATATGAAACTCGCCTACGAGGTAGCTAATCATGTGATCTTTCTGCACGATGGTAGTATCGTTGAGCAGGGAACACCGCACGAGGTTTTCATAAAAACACAATCGGATCGCTTAAAAGGTTTCCTGCAGTCTACCGGGTCATTTGGCCAGGCAGATGCTGCTACCGATGTGTTGTAGCGTGGAAATTATGATCCTTCAGGCAGAGTCACTTTTTAACGACTGACATCACAACAATCGAGGCGTCCTGCATGCGTTGGTATTTTGATTACATTTCCCCGTACGCTTATCTTCAAAGTACACAGCTGACACGATCAGATACCTTGCAACAACTAAGCTGTACGCCAGTATTGTTCGCCGGATTGTTAAAACACTGGGGCAACCTGGGGCCTGCTGAAATAGCACCAAAACGCAAATGGACTTTCAGAGATATTGCCTGGCTGGCACATCGAGATGGAATCGAACTCAACTTACCGCCCCGACATCCATTCAACCCGTTGCCATTGTTAAGGCTCGGGATTGTTCACGACAACAGCATAGAAGTGGTACAACGACTCTTCCGCTTTGTCTGGGCAGAAGGCAATCTACCTCAGGATGAAGCAGCTTTCGCCAGTCTTTTGGATGAACTTAATACCAAACCCGATATACTGGCCTCAAGTACCGTCAAACAGAAACTACTGGAGAACGGCAGGCTTGCTGTCAGTCAGGGTGTATTTGGTGTCCCCACTATTGAAATTGATGGAGAGTTGTTCTGGGGATACAGTGCGACCGCAATGGCAGAATCTTTCCTGAAAGCGAATGACAGTTTTCCACACCGGATGATCGCATCCGCCGATGCATTACCGGAAGGCACTGCGCGTCGGACAGACACATCGACAAAGGCAGCGACTGAAAACAGCAAACGTACAGGTCCGCGCATTCCGCTAAAGCCAATCGATTTCAACGAACCTGCCGAACTGGTTGCTGCCATAAGAGAACGGCGCGGCGGACAACTGATAGAACTTGACAGGTTATTATTGTACAGTGCGCCATTATCGGAGGGCTGGAATCATTTTCTTGGCAATATTCGCGAGAATTTTTCTGTTCCACAGTTACTGCGAGAACTGGCTATGTGCACTGTAGCAGTGCTGAATAATGCAGAGTACGAGTACTCGCAACATGCACCTTTGTATATAAAGGCGGGTGGCAGTCAGGATAAAGCATTGCTTATCAGGCAACCCGATTCAGCACAAGGTAGTCCACAATTCACAGAGGCAGAGCAACTTACCATAGCGCTGACGTCGCAGTTAACCAGAGACGTAAGAATTAAAGATGATCTCTTTTCACGTGCGCAACAACATTTTGGCAATGAACATCTTGTGGAACTCATCGCCACAATAGCTGCTTACAACATGGTTTCGCGTTTTCTGGTTGCCTTCGAGTTACATCCGTAGACCGAGTGTACAGTCAACCAATCATCAGATCCGACAAGAGTAAAATTCCTGTGGCGAAGAATAAAAGTAACGAAGCAAACACCAAAGACTGGTCATTGTCTGACTACGAATTCGATGGCAGCAAGGATTTCTCCATCAAGAAAGCACCAAACAAAGTAACACCGCTATACGATTCAAAAAAGGACTACAAACAAAAGTTGCGCTCGATTGTTAAACGTATTGATGACTTAATGGAAATCATGTACGCGCAAAACCGTTACGGACTGTTACTGGTATTTCAGGCCATGGATGCTGCGGGCAAAGACGGCACCATAAGACGGCTGCTAAGCGGTGTTAATCCTGCAACAATACAGGTTTATGCTTTTAAAAAACCAAGTGATGAAGAGCTTGATCATGGATACCTGTGGCGCATTATAAAACGCATGCCGGAGAGAGGCAGGCTCGGTGTCTTTAACCGCTCTTACTATGAAGAAGTACTGATTGTCAGAGTTCATCCTGAAATTCTCACTGAGTACCAGCGCCTGCCGACAGAACTTACCGAAGACATAGAAGAAGTCTTTGACAGCCGCTTTGAGCAAATACGTAATTTTGAACAATACGCAACCAACAATGGCATCAAAGTACTGAAGTTTTTTCTCAATGTATCTGAAGAGGAACAACGCCAGAGACTGATTGCCCGGCTGGACAATCCTGACAAACACTGGAAGTTCACAACCGGTGATGTCGATGAACGTGAGCACTGGCCGGCGTATATGAATGCATTTGAAGACTGCATTAATTCGACCGCCGCACCTCATGCACCCTGGCACGCTATTCCTGCAGATGACAAGCTTAATATGCGTTTACTGGTTGCTGCGACCACTTTAGCAGAGCTCGAGAGTATGAATATTGACTGGCCTAAAGCGGACAAAAAGATAACCGAGAACATGGCATCAATACGTAAACGGCTCGAAAATTAATACACCGGCTCTTTCTTCAATAGAGTCAATCAGTGACAAGCAACGTAGAGGCGCAATATATGACAGAGTGTTTCTTCACCAGCGAAGATAATATCTGGTTTCAACCAACCAGTCATACGCGTGGCCCATGGCATGAAGACCACTGTCATGCAGGGCCTCCAACAGCGTTGCTTGCACGAGCAGTTGAACAATTGAATCCCGCTCAAAGACTCGTCAGAATTACCGTCAATCTGCTGCGCCCGATTCCTCATGCAGGTTTTCGTATAACTTCAGAAATTACGCGGCAGGGTCGTATAGTGAGCACCGCCACCGCAACACTTATTGATGCAAGTGATAAGGTCTGTGCGAACGCCACAGCGCTGCAAATGACCGTACAATCAGAACAGATGCCGGCGTCACATTCTGTTGGCTACGGCAAACACAGTGACGCTCGAACAGGTCAGTTCCCGATTAAAAAAACACTGCACGATAAACCAGCCTTTAACGGCGATGGCGTCACCGTAAAGTACCCGGAGGGTCAGAACCCCGAACCCGGCCCTACCATCGCATGGATGAAAACAGTACCACTGCTAGCCAATGAAACACCGAGTCCTTTTCAGCGAATATGTCCGCTTGCAGACTGCAGCAACGCATTCAGTCGCAACGCAGAACCGTGGGAGGTGAATTTTATGAACCCCGATCTTACGATCCTTCTACATCGGGATCCGGTTGGTGAATGGTTAGGGACCAACGCAATCGGATATTGGGAGAATTCCGGCATTGGAATGGCCGATGCGCAGTTGTTTGACGAGACTGGTGCGGTTGGTCGGGCAATGCAAACACTGCTGCTACGCAGAACCTGACAGATTTAGCGCCCACGCTATTTGTCTGCACCAGTTCGGAGTACGTAAAATTTAATCCTGTTGGTAAGGATCCAGGCAGAAATCCCGGCTAACTATTCGCTCGAAAGACCAGAATTGCGGTACTTTGATCTGGATTTCACAGTGTGACAGCACAAATTTTAGTGAAACCTGTCACATCGTCCACACAGACAGCAACGTAGTTCTATCCAACCTTGGCCATATGTGTCACATAATTGATACAGAAAACACCGTTTTCGATACATCTACTCGTTATTCGGACCTGCCTCTCAATCAAAAGTCCCCGAAGTCAATAAACTGGCGCCATTCTTCGAACAGGCGTTTCAGTGATGAAAAACACTACCGGCTTCCACAACATTGTAAAAGTACTGTTCTCAATCTCTCTACTTGTCGCGATAGCGGCAACACCAGCAAAGGCAGGCGATCAATCGCTGCAAATGCAACTGCCGGTTGATGGTCAGCTTCTTACCCTGCTTTTAGAACCAAGTCGTGTTACTCACTCATTGAACGTTGTTAACAGCAAAGGCGCTCCTCAATCAGTACCGGTCAGAACTTACATCGGTAAAATCAAAGGTGATAATAATTCCTGGGTTCGTATGACCCGTAGCATCAACAAGATTGATGGCGTTATCTCACGTTATGGTAAGCGGTTTCGTTTTCAACAAAGCGCCAACCGACCTTTTAAAATTCAATCACTGGCACATAACCACGATGCTCGTGTCACACTTACTAAAAACACATCAAATCCTTTTACCACTATCAAGCCTCCGGTAACTCGTGTTGCCAGAATCGGCATTGTTGTAGACAGTAAATTTAACGCTCTTCATCATGGCAGAGGCCTTGAGTATGCGTTGGGAATAATCAATTCTGTTGACGGAATTTTCCGCGAAGAATTCGGACTTGCGTTGCAGGTAGAGACTGCTATCAACATCACTGACAGACGCAACGACCCGCTTAGCTTTGGTAACGTTGCTATCGAGAAAATGCTCCGGGGTTTCAGAAACTACCGCATGAAAACACCATTGATCGGTAACGACATAAGTATGGTACATCTTTTCTCCGGCAACACGCCAAACGATGCACCTGTTGGCCTGGCCTGGATTGATACAGCATGTCGCACTGACGGATACGATGTTGGTATCTCAACACACTACACTCACGATATCCTGTTGGCGGCACATGAGTTAGCTCATAACCTGGGCGCTCAGCATGACTCTGACACCGCTTGCGCTGCCAGCACTGATAAAGTGATGTGGCCTTATATTTCTGCTGCAACCACTCAACAGTTCTCAAGCTGTACTGTTGCATCGGTTCAACAATCAATGGCTGGCAGCTGCCACGCGATGGTAGTGAATCAGGAACTGGCAATGACTACTCCTGCTACCAATGCTTTAAACAACAACCCGCTGCAAGAATATCCTGCAGCAATGCTTGCAGCTGAATTGCCGGATCACAACCACAACGCTGCTATAAAATTTCGCTAAGTCTGAAGTTATCGCGATGACGCTGAATCTGTTGCGCCATGGCATCGATATCCTGCAATCGCTTAACTTCAGAAAACAAAACTCTCGCACCAGCGTATTCACGCACCAGATAAGATAGCCACTGCTTGGTTCTGTTACCGGCATACTTCACCGGCAGACCTGCAGCACTCTGTAACAACTGTTCCAACAGATCCAGAACATCAAACCAGACAAGCTTTCTGTAACTTGTTTTATCATTTTCAGCCTGTATGGATCTGGCAAGATCAGGCATAGCCAACGCACCACGACCAAGCATCAGATCAAAACAATTGCTATCAGACCTGGCCATAGAAGCATCGGACTCTGACCAGATTTCACCATTGACGGTTACCGGTATGGTAAGCGCTTGTCGGACCAGTTTGACTGCAGACCAGTAGGCAGGTGGTTTGTAACCATCAAGCCGGGTTCGAGCGTGAACACAAAGCTCAGTGGCACCCGCGGCTTCAATACCAGTTGCAATTTCCATCAATTTATCAGAGTTGTCGAAACCGAGACGTATCTTTGCTGTCACCGGAACAGATGGATCAACTGCATCGCGCACCGCAGCCACAATACCGGTAACACGATCAGGCGTACGCAACAGTGACGAGCCACCGCCGTGACGGTTTACCGTTTTAGCCGGACAACCAAAGTTAAGGTCAATACCGAGAACACCAAGCTCGACCAGTCGCTTTGCATTGAGCGAAATAAAATGATGGTCTGTGCCCAACAACTGCACATAAACCGGTACACCGGTACTGGTCACACCACCGGTTTCAAGCTCCGGACAATACTTTAAAAATACACGATCGGGATAACGGTTGTTTGTTATGCGAACAAACTCGGTAACACAACGATCATAAGGGTATACAGAGGTTAATATCTTTCGCATATGAAAATCTGTCACGCCATCCATGGGCGCAAGCATGATTCTCATTCCGCTGTTACTGTTTAGCATTGGCAGATGCGAAACACTCTGCAAGTATGGTAGCGATGTCGAGCAGCCAATCAGGATACAAGTCTTTACCGGTGCTGTACTCTGTAGCCAAAGGATCAATCAGTACAGTTTGCACACCGAGATCTTCTGCAACGCCTGCCACCACGGAAGATCGGAACTGTGGTTCTGTAATCAAACAGCCGACCTGCTGATCTTCAACGGCGCTATGCAATTCACGCAAACGTTTGCCACCGGCTTGTACCTGTGGTTGAGGAGCAACAATAATCGCATCACCGAGTCCGAACGCCCGTTCCAGATACTGCAAAGAGTCGTGATAGATAAGATAACGACTACCAGCGGCCGCGGACAACAGCTCTCTCACAGCTACCGTTGCAGATTCAATGCGTAGTGTAAAAGCATCAGTGTTGCTCTTGTATTGAGCAGCGTGGTGCGGATCAAGCCTTGAGAGTTCGTCGGCGAGAACTTTTGCAAGCGTGATCGCATTCTGCGGGTCAAGCCAGAAGTGGGAATCTACTTCACCATGATCATGATCGTGACCGGAATGTTTATCACGAGCGAGATAATGAATCTCGGTATGATCCAGCATGCTGAACGACTGTGCATCCGGGTTAAAATTTTTGATCATCGATGGAAGAAATCGCTCGACCCCCTCGCCTGCCCAAACAATGACATCGGCGTCACTGACCGATCTGATGTGTGACGGTTTGACCTGAAAAAGGTGTGGCGAGATATTGCCTTCAAGCAGCAGATCAGGCTCAGAAATTCCGTCAGTAACAGCGAAAACAATGCTGTGCAACGGTTTGAGTGTGGCGAGTACACGTGGTGTCGTGGCTTGCTCTGCGTTGAGGGCGGGGCTTAACAGGCATGCAGCCAGCAGCGACAGGAGAACTGAAATCGTGTGTTTCAATAGGAGGATCAGCTATGATTGACGCCAGATTATAGCTCAACGGGTATTGTGAGCTGTAGCACATGACACATTTTCTCACCACAGTGGCGACCGGCCAGCCGGCGCGCCAATAATTACTCAGCCGGCGAAGCATGCATTGAAAAGCAATACGATCAAAGAAAAGCTGGTCGAGGTGATCAATTTGTCAGTAAAACTCGGCAACAACACGCTGATTCATGATGTTAGCCTGTCTGTCAGTCGCGGTGAAATCGTCACTCTAGTCGGACCCAATGGCAGTGGCAAAAGTACTACCATCAAGGCGATTCTGGGCATTCAGAAACCCGACTCAGGCTCAATATCCTCAATTGACCGGCTCGCGATCGGTTATGTGCCGCAGAAACTTGAAATTAACCGTACGATGCCACTCACCGTCAGGCGGTTCATGCGATTAACGCAAAACTACACCGACGCAGCCATTTCAGAGGCACTATCGACAACCGGTATCGATGGACTACAGAAGCGCGAAATAGCAAATCTCTCAGGCGGAGAATTTCAGCGCGTACTGATAGCGCGGGCAATCGCCTGCAAACCGGATCTTCTGGTCCTGGATGAGCCGGTTCAGGGTGTGGATTTCAGCGCCGAGCTGGAAATTTATCAGCTTATCGCACAACTCAGAGATGAACTTAACTGTGGCGTTTTGCTGGTCTCGCATGATTTGCATATTGTTATGGCGGAAACCGACACCGTTATCTGCCTGAATGGCCATGTCTGTTGCTCAGGTTCACCACAAGTAGTTACCAGTAGTCCTGAGTTTATAGATCTTTTCGGCGCGCGGGGTTCGGAGGCGCTCGCTGTGTATCGTCACCATCACGATCACACCCATGGTCCTGACGGTGAGGTCATCCATGACTGTAATCACTGATCACAGTTCGCAAACATGTTAGATGACTTTTATACAAGAGCCATATTGGCGGGTGTACTGGTCGCACTGCTCGCCGCACCGTTCGGCTGTTTTATTGTCTGGCGCAAAATGGCGTACTTTGGTGACACCATGGCTCACTCGGCGCTACTGGGTATCACCATAGCATTGCTTCTTGACATCAATATCAATATCGGTGTGTTCGTCATTGCCGTAGTTACCGCATTATCTATGGTGGTTCTACAGCGACGAACCGATCTGTCCAATGACACACTACTCGGAATACTTTCGCACTCTTCTCTGGCACTGGGCCTGCTTGCTATAGGATTACTGACCAGCAACAACGTCGATATACTCTCCTACCTTTTCGGAGATGTACTGGCTGTTGGCAAACAGGATATCCTGATCATTGCAGCCACCACAGTTGCTGCTCTCGTCATTCTGATAACAATCTGGAAACCGCTGCTTGCTTCAACGGTGAACGAGGAACTGGCAGTCGCCGAAGGCAGCAGACCCGGGCGTGTACAGTTACTCTATCTCTTGCTACTGGCAGCCGTTATGGCAGTGACAGTTAGAATTATCGGGGTACTGCTCATCACAGCACTGCTGGTCATACCAGCGGCTACTGCTCGCAGATTTGCGACAAGTCCCGAGTCAATGGCGATATTTGCAGCGCTCATTGGCGCTATCGCGGTTGTAGCCGGTCTTGCTGCATCGCTTCAGTGGGATACAGCCGCCGGACCATCAATAGTTGCGGCGACGCTAATAATGTTTCTGCTGAGTTCACTATTGCCGCGACGTTAATGCACTGAGTTAAACAAACAGCGCATCTTGTCTGCACAGTGCGCCGGCAGAACCGGCAGAAAAAAGCACTCGACTCAATCACCCCGCCCGAAATCCGCGCACGGTCAATCGTATTTATCCCAAATTGTTAACCAGGTCTTTACCGACATCACTACATACTTTTGTTGGATTGATGTATCCGGGCAAAAAACTACGCCAGTTTTCGCCATTATTTCGAGAACAACACTGCAATATTTAAATTAGACGGTGTAACCTTGCAACAGAGTATGGCACCCTTTGGAGAGACACATTTCCAGCGTTAGGAATATGTCTTTATTTTATTGTTAATATTTATTTTGGCTCAAACCACGGAACTAGTTCATGCGTAACCACTGGCACTTCATAACAGTTTCTTTACACAGAATATTCCTTTGCTTTACATTTTTATTCGCGCTTATAGCTTTCTCAGGCAGCGCGTATGGGCAAACAAACTCACCTTTCGAGGTGGTACGAATAAACAACAGCCAGCCTATTATTGATCAGGATATGTTTGATGATCTCGGCGTTGAGGACGAAGGTGAAAACATCAACGGACCTTCACTTATCCGCATCCCTGACTGGATCTCACCGGCAGACCGGGCCCACCCTTCTGCGGTCTACTACTTGTATTTCGGACATCACACCGGCGACTACATCCGCATGGCCTGGGCAGAAAACATTATCGGCCCCTGGAACTTGTATCAGATTGGCTCTAACGTCGCTCGCGGAAACCGTGGCGTATTGGACAATGGCGGTAGAGACATTAACGTAGGCAATGGTATTGTCATCGAAGAAAATCATCTGGCCTCTCCGGACGTTCACGTCGATAACGAAAACCAGCGAATTATTATGTATTTCCATTCAGGCTCATCTACTTTCTTTAACGGAAACGAGATGAATGGACAGTTTACCTGGGTATCAACATCTCCATACGGGCTTGATTTCAACGGCAACATTGAACCAGTAAGACTTGCAGCATCCTATGTTCGCACTTTTGAACACGGCAATGAGCTGTATGCGTTCGATAACAGCGCAGACCCTAAAAGAGCATTGGATGTAAACAATCCCTGGGAACCACCTTCCAACTACTATTCCGGCGCGACTATTTCCAACCTGTGGGATGCACGATCCGGCAACTTCACGCAGGAACCCATTGAGGAGAACCTGGGCCTTAGTCGTGCAGAACTACGTGTCAGACATACCGCTGTCAGACTTGACGGTAATACGCTACAGGTTTTTTATACCAGACGCGGAGACAGTCCAGAGCGAGTATTGATGTCCACAGTCAATTTGAACGTGGGTGATTTCGAGAACTGGGAATTCAGTTTCCCGCCAGCAGAAATATTAACGGCAACTTCAGGATGGGAAGGCGGACAATTTGAGCCTGAGCCATCAGAGGCATCAACAGCCCCTGAAAACGTCAATCAGATAAGAGATCCCTATGTCTTCGAAGACAGCGATGGCTCACTATATTTGATTTACGCGGGTAATGGCGAGGATGCACTGGGTATAGCGGCACTGTCCAGCCCGCGGCAAGATATCGAAATACTCAGGCCGGTTGAAGATGCCTACACGAGAGGCGGAAGATCTGAAGATGATAATTTCGGACGCGAAAACACTTTAAACATCAAACAGGGAAACAGTGAAAGTTTTTTCCGCAGAGCGTACCTGAATTTCCGTATCAACAACCCGCAAAATGTAGATGCCGCTGTACTGAGACTCTATGCTACGCGAAGCAGAGATGATGTAGAAATCACGCTTTACAGCACTGAAAACGGGTGGGACGAGGATACAATCACCTGGGACAATGCGCCGCCTGACGGCAGAGTCATCGACAGGGTACGTATGGGACCGGATGATACGTACTATGAGTGGGACGTATCATCTTACTTAGTGGGTGAAAATGACGAGAACGTTTCTTTCGTTTTATATGATGAAGGCAGAGACAACACGCTCGTCAGCTTTAGCAGTAGCGAAGGATCCAATCCTCCTGAACTTAAACTTCTCTATGCCAGGGGTAACACGACGGTGAGCAATCTGGTGCTAAATGCGGCTAACATCATAGATCAGCCCCAGGAGCTTTCAGTAATTCAAAGTGCCGACAGTACACCACTTGCCGGTACCGAGATCAGCACTGAGATCAGCACTGAAGTAAGTAACTTAAGTGCCAGCGGCGGCGGTGGAGGTGGCGGCGGTAGCTTCGGTCTGCAATTTTTGTTCTTGTTGCTTATAACCGCAATGGGCGGCGTACGGCAAAAACTGTTGAGTGCGCGTCTGTCACGTCGATAGACACACCTGACAGCCACATAAAAAAACGCCACCACTCGCATTGCAAGTGGTGGCGTTTTCAGTTTTCGATCACGCTGCTAAACTATTTTTCTGCTGCTATGTAAGCAATCCAGCATTCATGGTCTTCAACATCTCGAGTCTCTTCAAACTCGTCCAGTGCTTCGTCCGTTTCATCATCGAACATCTGCACATAAAATCGAACATTACTAAAGCCCGCTTCGCGAAGCAGATCTTCGATTTCATGACCGCCCCACAGGCGCCATGTATAGCTGAAAGCCTTGTCCAGACGCGATTTATCCGGGAAACGAAAGTGAATGTAGCACTGCATTTCCTGCGTTAACGGGTTGAACTTGTTCTGATCCCACAGATAGGTGAATTTATCCAGTTTATGTTTCTCAACAGAAGTCTGGTGTGCCTCTGAACCACCGTAACCATCGAGGAACATGATACCGTCGTCGTTGAGCGATCGATGCACAGCTCTGAAGTAGCGTTTGAGATCTTTACGCTCCTGGAAGATCCAGTAGCTGAAGTTAAACGCGAGACAAACATCAACCGGCGGGGTCTTAACGGTCAGCACATCTGCCTTGATCATCTCTACACGCTCGCGCTGCTTCGGCTTTAGCTTCATGTAATTGTGTTCGTAGCCCCAATCAAGCACTTCCTGATCGAAGTCCACTGCATAGGACTGATTTGCCTTGTTGCGCTTGGTCCAGACGCAGGCGCTGCGCGAAGTACCTGCGAAGTCTTCTCTAAGGACCACAGGCTTCTTGCCACGAATATCTTTGTAGGTGTCCTGCACAAAATCAAGTTCAAACTCGGAGTCCTGCACAGACTCCTGATATAGCTCATGACGATCCGCTTTTTGAGCCATCGTAAGCTTCTTGTTTTTCTTTTTCTTAGCCAAAATTAAACCTTTAGAGAGTTGCCGTCAGCTCTTGATTCCGACACCTTTATTCATCAGATGAAGAGCAATAGCAGCCAATATTAATATAAAAATCACAATAACGAAAAAAGACCAGCCTATTGGAAAGTCTGAAGAACCGAGAATTCCATATCTGAATCCGTTGATCATGTACAAAACCGGATTAACAAGCGACAAGTTGTACCAGAAATCGGGTAAAAGCTTTACAGAATAAAAGATCCCACCCAGATAAGTCAGCGGTGTTAAAACAAAATTCGGTATAATGGATATGTCGTCAAAGCTCTTTGCAAATACGGAATTTATAACTCCCCCTATAGCAAAAAGGGTTGAAGTCAGCACTAACACCAGCACGGTTATGACCGGATTCTCTACCTTCATGGTGGTGAACAACATAGCGACCGCCGCTACCATCGCGCCGACACATAAGCCACGGCATACGCCTCCCGCTACAAATCCGGCAAGAATTACCCAGTTATGTACCGGTGCAATCAATAGCTCTTCTATGTGATGCTGGAATTTCGCACCGAAAAAGGAAGATACCGTATTGCCGTAGGAATTGGTGATGACTGCCATCATGATAATACCCGGTACTACGAAGTCGATATAACTGTGGCCATCCATCGGACCAATGCGGTCACCAATCAACTTACCGAAGATCATCATGTATAAAACCGCGCTGACAGCCGGCGGCACGATTGTCTGCACCCAGATCCGTGTAAAACGCCTGATCTCTTTAGTGAGCAGCGTTTTAAACGCCATCAGGTTAACTGCGGCGATCGAAGGTGACGTCAGTTGGTCGCGGGAGTTCATAATCCGGAGTTATTCATTTGCCTGCCAGCAAGTCGCCGCGAGCGACTTCAAGCAGCCTCGGATTGATTGACAAGACGCAGGAAGAACTCTTCCAGCCGGTTGGTTTTGTTGCGCATACTGGTGACCTCGAAGCCTTGCTCCTGTAATTGCTGAAAAAGGCCGTTCATCGACTGACCAACCACGACTTCAACATCGAGCTGTTTGTCATCACACTTAACCAGTGTGTAGCCATCGAGTACCGGCTTGCGGGTTACCGCGTCTTTCAGATCAAGGATAAAAGTCTGTACCATGGATCGACTCAATAGATCACTTACAGCGCCCCGCTCTACAATCTTTCCCTGATCAATGATCGCTACATTGCGACACAGAGATTCCGCTTCTTCAAGATAATGGGTAGTGAGAATGATTGTGGTGCCTGCCTGATTAATTTCTTTCAGAAACTCCCACATAGAACGTCGGATTTCGATATCCACACCAGCTGTGGGTTCGTCCAGAATTAATAAGCGCGGCTCGTGCATTAGCGCCCTTGCAATCATCAGACGACGTTTCATTCCACCAGACATCTGACGTGCAGGCTGTAAACGCTTATCCCACAGATCAAGTAACCTGAGGTATTGTTCTGCACGTCGGTTAGCTTCTGTTTTTCCAACACCGTAATAACCAGCCTGAGTTACAAGAATGTTCCACGGAGTTTCGAAAACGTTAAAGTTAATTTCCTGTGGCACGAGTCCGATATCGAGTTTGCAGAGGTTACGCTGCTGTTGCTGGTCTTTACCGAATATTTTTATCTCACCGCCACTGCTGTTTACCAATGAGCAGATTACCCCGATGGCGGTAGATTTACCGGCCCCGTTAGGACCCAGCAAAGCAAAAAAATCACCTGACTCGACTGTAAGATCTATACCGAGCAACGCCTGATGACCATTGTCATAGGTTTTCTGCAAACGGGAAATTTCCAATGCGTACATTTATCGGAGACTCAGGGTGTAGAAGCTATAAAACCAGTGCAGACAAGACTGTTCGAATCGGATCGGGAATACTTACCGGGCGTTCGGTTTTGGCATCGACGAATACATCTGTAAAGTAACCGGTCGCACTTACTTCTTCTTTGTCGGTTACGAAAAGCCCTACTTCATAACGAACGCTGGAGTTACCGAGCTTACCTACTCTGAGTCCCGCCTCAAGAGTGTCGGGAAATTTTACCGGCGTATGGTAGCGGCACATATTTTCCACTGAAAAACAATGTACCCCGTGTTTTGCAAAATCCAGTTGCGAATCCACTTCAAGGTATCTCATGATGACCAACTCAATGAAGGTAAGGTATCGGGCGTTGTTAACGTGGCCGTAGCTATCGTTATCTGACCAACGTGTCGGTATGGTCAGAAAATGCACAAAATGCTCACGCCTTTCAGTTCTGTCAAGTGGTCGGGAGTTAGTATTTTCAGACATCAGTTTTGAGCCGGCATTGGGAACTGTGTATTGTAGCGCGCCACTATCAGCTTTGCGAAAGTGGTTCTCGATTGCTCTGCCAAAGTACTTCACTGCCGTTATCCACCCGAGCCAATACCCGCGATACTACAAACAACAGATCGGACAAACGATTGAGATAGGTTATGCTCTCAGGGGGTAGTGTTTCTTCTTCACCCAGTGCGATGACGCAGCGCTCGGCTCGACGGCAGACCGTTCTTGCGAGATGACAGGTGGCTGCAGCAGGACTGCCACCGGGTAGAATAAAGTCTTTCAAAACCGGTAGATCATCATTCAGTTTATCGAGCATGTGCTCAAGCCAGGTGACATGCTCGGCTTTAATAGCGACGTGTCCGGGTATACATAGCTCGCCTCCGAGATCAAACAGATGATGCTGAATCTCGGTAAGGAGGCTTGCGATATTGTCTGGTAACCCGGTTGCTATGACCATGCCGATCACGCTGTTTAACTCGTCTGTGGTGCCGTAGGCCGTAACCCGCAGGCTGGTTTTCGGTACTCGGGTACCGTCACCCAGGCCGGTCGACCCGGAATCTCCGGTACGGGTGTATATTTTTGTGAGTCTGTTGCCCAACCTGCCTCCTTAATAATGTTCCTGATGCTAAAATAAATTCGATAATTTGCTATTGTGACAGATATCCGGGAGTCTATGGAACTCCATCAATAGTTAGCCTGTCCGATAATAAGATAAATGGCGAATACCCGCCGAAGACGCATGGCATGCTCTTTCCCTGAACTAATCTAATGACGTATTCCCGCCACCCGACAGACTTGAACGCGCCAACAGCGAAAAGCAGGCTGGCAGTATCTCTGTCTATGCTGTGTGCCGGGCTAATCACGTCTGTCGCATTAGCTCAAGGTAACGCTAACCTGCCCGGCGCAAGCCTGGCGGCTGCATTGCAGCAGTCGGAGCCTACCGGACGGCTGATAATAAAATACAATTTTGCCGAAAAACCCGGCCAGTCGCCGCGTGGCAGCCAAAAGGTGAACCGCAGCATTCTGCGGGAAAATCGTCGTTTGGCTCTGCAGCGCAAACTCTCCGACACCCGGGAATTAGTTGAATCCACAACCAGCACTGAAAGCATCGCACAACTGAAGGCGCAGGCAGACAGACTTACCTCGCAAAGTGACATCGCCTATGCCTCAGTAGAATACCGGCGCTATCCGTTACTTGAACCAAACGACCCGCTCTATCAGGGTTCGCAAAACCCGGGCGATCAGTCCTATCTCTTTGATGGCGATTACAGCGTCCACGCACCCGGTGCGTGGGACATTACCACCGGCTCTGAAAATTCGATTATTGGCATCATAGACACCGGGATACTGCCCGAGCATATAGACCTCGCAAACCGCTCGGTAGATGGCCTGGGGTACGATTTTGTCTCAGCTGACGGCCCGCAGGACTTTTTCAGCGCCAATGATGGCGACGGGCGCGACCCCGATCCAGGCGATCCGGGTGATAGCTGTAATGGCTTTTCCAGCAGCTGGCACGGCACCTCAGTCTCAAGTGTCGCCGCCGGCAACAGCAATAACGGACAGGGCATTGCCGGCATCGACTGGAACGCTCGACTGTTACACGCCAGAGCGCTTGGTATCTGCGGTGGCACTGATGCTGACATTATCGACGCGGTTCGCTGGAGCGCAGGTCTTAGCGTCGACGGAGTTCCGGACAACCCGACACCGGTCAATGTTGTAAATCTTAGCCTTGGTGGTGCTACCGAGTGCACAAGAGCCTGGCAGGATGTTATCGATGAGCTGGGAGAACTGGGTATTGTATTTGTCCTGGCAGCGGGCAATGAAGCGCTGAATGCACTGCGAATATCGCCGGCCAATTGCGCCAACGTCGTCGCCGTTGGTTCAAGCACACCTGATGGCAGCATTGACAGAGGCTTTAGCAACCACGGTTTAAAGGTCACCATCTCTACCAATGGCAGAGACCTGGTGGTTGCCGCAAATACCGGCTTCAATGGTCCGGATGAAGATAATAATTTCTACCGAACCGAAACCGGCACCAGCTTCTCGGCGGCTATCATCAGCGGCGGAATAAGCCTGATGCACAGCCTCGACCCTAACCTCGGACCCTCCGAAATCCGTGCCCTTCTGTATGAAAGTGCCACACCCTTTGCCAGTGATACCGAGTGTGATCTGTACAATTGCGGTGGTGGTGTACTAAATCTGTCGCGCGCACTGACTATGCTCAGAGACAACAACTTCAATCGCGATCGCGATGTCGCCCGCGAGTTAATTGACAGTGTTTCAACTGCAATCCCTCTGCGCAGCGAAGTCGAGGCAGGTTTGTTTGGTTTTAAAGATATTCGATATTTTGCACTCGATATACCGGAACGTGGTCTGCTGCAGGCAGAGTCGGACAGCAATGTCGATTTGTTCGGTTATCTGCTTAATTCGGAACTCAGTGCCATTGCAGTCGATGATGACAGCGGTGATGCAACCAACTTTCGTATTGCTTCATTGGTAGAACCCGGTAAATACTATATAGCTGTTGAGCGGGAGCGCCACCGGTTTATTGACGGAGAAGTTCAGTTTACGCTGAACACAACTCTCACTGATGACACACCGGACACATTTTTATTTGCGACCATATCTAACGCTACTTCTAATACAGTGGTTGAGTCGAATACCGTGACAATTACCGGTCTTCAGAATACTAGTATATTGACTATCGCAGACGGGTTTTACTCACTCAATGGTGGAGAGTTCAGCAACACACCTGCCGTCGTTCGCAATGGAGACACACTTCAGTTAGCAACGCAGAGTCCCGCAAATGCCAATGGCTCGAGCACCACTACAGTTACTGTCGGTGCATTCAGTACCAGTTTTATTGTAACCACAGCAGAAAGTAACAGTATCATTTCTTTCGCAGAAGGAACCGGTACTTCATCGTCGGGGTGTAGCATTGTCGGTACAGGAGCTACGTTCTTTGATCCGCTTTTTCTGTTGTCATTATGGGCCGCCTGCGCCGCTCTGGTTAATCGCAGCCGCAGTAAATCAGTTACAGTCCAGATCTAAGTCGGATCACTGTGGAATCAGTTTAACAACTGAATCAATACCACGCGGCAGCCAGCCCGGCGATCATACCGATACACAACCCGTATCCAATCTCTTCCCGCCTGTTACAATAGGCGTAATACAAGATTGAATTCATGACGCTTGAGGCAGAAATCGGCATGGCAGAAGAAACACTATTCAGTAAAATTATCCGCAAGGAAATCCCCTCAGACATGCTATACCAGGATGAACTCGTTACTGTGTTCCGCGACATCAATCCGGTAGCTCCAACTCATGTTCTCATCGTGCCAAACAAACTGATTCCGACAGTTGACGATATCGAAGCGGAAGATGAAGCTGTCATGGGTCGAATGCTTGTTATTGCTAAAAAGATTGCACGTGAAGAAGGCATTAGTGAAGACGGCTATCGGTTGATAATTAACTGCAGGGAACACGGCAATCAGGAAGTACAGCACATTCATATGCACCTCATTGGCGGTCGACCGCTAGGTGGCATGATTAAACGTGAGCCGGTTTAATATCCGACTGACACAATCCGGTATTTTTTATCAAACAATAGTTGAATAGCGCACCCCCATGCGCAGGCACGTAGATTCCCATGACCAAGAAATTCTCCAGCACAGAAAATTACGTTGCAACGGAAGACCTGTCACTTGCAGTCAACGCTGCCATTACGCTGAGCAGGCCATTGTTGATAAAAGGCGAACCTGGCACAGGCAAAACGCAGTTAGCTGAAGAAGTAGCACGGTCATTGTCAGCACCGCTGTACCGCTGGCATATTAAATCCACCACCAAAGCACCACAGGGCTTGTATCAGTACGATGCTGTGTCGAGGTTACGTGATTCGCAGCTTGGCGATGATAAAGTTCACGATATTTCCAATTACATTATCAAAGGAAAGCTCTGGGAAACATTTGAGGAAGAACAACTTGCTGTACTTTTAATAGACGAAATTGACAAAGCTGATATTGAATTCCCAAACGATTTACTGCTCGAAATAGATAAAATGGAATTCTTTGTTTACGAAACCGGGCAGACCATCGTAGCAAAACATCGGCCGCTGGTTATCATAACCAGTAATAACGAAAAAGAACTACCGGACGCATTCCTTCGACGGTGTTTTTTTCACTATATTAAATTTCCCGACAAGGAAACCATGGAACAGATCGTCGCCGTGCACTATCCGGACTTAAAAAAGGATTTGCTTGATGCCGCGCTGAACGCTTTTTTTTCTATTCGTGAGGTACAGGGCATCACCAAAAAACCCTCCACGTCTGAACTCCTTGACTGGCTCAAACTATTGCTGGCAGAAGATATACCAGCAGACGCACTACATGCCGACAATAGCGGGTCGATTATACCGAAACTCCATGGCGCACTACTGAAGAACGAACAGGATGTGCATCTTTTCGAACGACTTGTGTTTTTAAACAAACGCAGAAAATAGCAACATACGGTTATCCCACTTTGTTAATTGATCTGCTGTTCCGACTTCGCAATGCAAAGGTGCCTGTAAGCATTACAGAGTATCTCGCCATGCTCGACGGACTCGACAAGGAAGTTGCCAACTACAGTATCGATAGTTTTTATCACTTTGCGCGCCTGTGTCTGATCAAGGACGAACGTCACTACGATCGTTTTGACAAGGTGTTCGGAGAGTACATAAACGGTTTACAACAGCTGTTTGATGAAATAATCGGTGATATACCCGAGGAATGGCTTCGCAAGGAAGCTGAAAGACTATTCAGCCAGCAGGATAAAGAAGAAATAGAATCACTTGGTGGCTGGGATAAAATTATGGAGACGCTGCGCAAGCGGCTTAAGGAACAAAAAGAACGGCATCAGGGTGGCAGCAAATGGATTGGCACGGGCGGTACCTCACCGTTTGGTGCTTACGGCTATAACCCGGCGGGTGTGAATATCGGTCAGAAGGCCGGCCGTCACGGGCGAGCAATAAAAGTATGGGACAAGCGCGAATATAAGAACCTTGATGACGAACGTGAACTGGGTACTCGCAACTTCAAAATGGCTTTGCGCAAACTTCGTCGTTTTGCGCGTGAAGGTGCGGCAGACCAATTTGACATTGACAGCACTATAGACGCTACCGCA
Organism: uncultured Granulosicoccaceae bacterium; assembly: GCA_964550655.1. Taxonomy (GTDB): domain Bacteria; phylum Pseudomonadota; class Gammaproteobacteria; order Granulosicoccales; family Granulosicoccaceae. The sequence goes on along the minus strand of CAZKAQ010000016.1, from coordinate 4,311 downwards.
CGCAATGCAGGACTACTGGATATCAAGATGGTTGCCGAAAGGCGCAATACAATAAAACTGCTGTTATTGTTTGATGTCGGCGGCTCAATGGACTACCACGTTACGATCAGTGAAGAGCTTTTCTCTGCAGCACGCAGCGAATTCAAACATCTTGAGTACTTCTACTTTCATAATTTTATTTATGAGAAACTCTGGAAAGACAACCGACGCCGTCATCACGAAACTATTTCCACCTATGAGTTTATCAGGACCTATTCAGCTGACTACCGAGTAATTATTGTCGGTGATGCAACCATGAGCCCCTACGAAATACTGACACCCGGGGGCAGCGTGGAACACTGGAACGAAGAACCCGGATCAGTCTGGATTAACCGCATACTGGAGAAATTTCCGCACGCCGCCTGGCTAAACCCGGAACCGGAAGCTTATTGGTCTCGGGTACCGTCAGTGAAGTTGTCTCACGACATTATGCATCAGCGCATGTATGGACTGACAGTCGATGGTATCGGCAAAGCGATCGATGGAATAAAACTCAAACACTGACACCTGCGTCCGGATCTTGACGCACCAACACCTGCCAGCAAGACCACTCCTGCATTGCCAGCGATCTAACAAACGGTCTGGCTATGTAACAAGAAGCACAGCCGCCTTTCCCTCACGCCAATAAATCTGCCTTTACGTCCACCCGGCAGAACTGATCTACAATCATCGGCGGGTTTTTTGCAAGGAATGTGACTTGCTACTCACAAATTGCCATGTGCCTGACACTGGCAGTTGCTTTAACAGGTTTGTACCAAATGAATTCAAAATCCAGTGACACTGAAAGACCTGCTCTGCTGGAGGGCAACAACGCCGTCAAAATGCCGGTGCCAGTTGCAAAATGGCTCTGGCCGACAACCGCAGTTGCTGTGGCTCTGACGACTTTCTGGGGTGCCCGCAACATAGAGCAACAGGTCGTCGGAGCAGCACCCGAAATTCTTGCCAGGGCAGGCGTGGATATCGCTGGGTTGGAATTCAATTCGACCTACAGAAGCGTTGAGGTTACCGGCGTACTGCAGGAAGGTATAACCGGTCACCACATTAAAACCATACTTACGCGCTATAGCGGTCCTAATGGCGAAAAGATACGCGAGGTTAATGTACTTGAACACACACCTGCCAATAGTGAACCGGCTAGTAGTGATCCAGAGGACAACATTCCGCAAATTGGCGCAGCAGTTCCACTGGAAAGGGTTCAGAGCGGCTTGGTGATTGCGAAGGCCTTACCACACACTCAAACACCTGCAGAACAAAGTCACTCAGCGGAAGATGAAGCTTATTTGCCACTGTATGACCCTTATTTGGTTGAACAGGTGTTTACCGAGTTGGGCGATTCTGCCGCAGATGAACATAGCGGTTTCTCTGAAGAAAACACCAATCAGGCCGCTGCCGGCATCGAGACGAGAATTCAGTTTCCATCCGGTACAGTAAATGTACCTGCACGAGCCAACAAAGTGCTTGATGAGATCATCACCACTGTTCTCGCGAATCCGAACTCGGTAATTGAGATTGTTGGACATACAGACTCTAATTCTTCTGCTAAATATAACCTTTTACTCTCGCAACAGCGCGCTGACGCTGTGGCGACATACATGGTCGCTGCTGGAATTGAAAGCCATAGATTGACCACAACCGGCCACGGAGATACCCGGCCGATTGCTGATAATGCAACAAAAACCGGACGCAACCTCAACAGGCGTGTTGAAGTTCGAGTCCATTGGTCGACTGATTCTTTAACGCAAAATCACAACTAAATACAAGATTTGTAAGGTAAATATTAAATGATTTGGGTACTACTGGAAATCACGTTGCCGCTCTGTCTCGCATTCCTGTCAGGCATTGGTGCCGGCTGGCTGTGCTGGCGTTGGAGAAGACGCTCTATCAGTCAGTCAGAGTGGGAAAAACATGCAGATAAAAACACTGCAGATTCATCTGATTCGGACACACTTGAAAAGGAATCGGCGACCTATCAAAAACGAGCCGAGCAACTTGAGATCACGCTTGCACAACACTTACAAAAGTTAAGCGAGACAGAGAAGCAAACGCAGTCTCTTTCGGTCGAGTTAAAAAGTGCGAAAACCAAGCTTGCAGCTTACGAATCCGGGAATTCAGAACCAAATCAGGTCACGCAGGCGTCGTCACAGGACAGCGCAGAGCTTGAGCAGGCACTTGCGCGTGAGAAAAAACAAGCCGGCAACATAGAAGAGCTCGAATTTCGATCACAGAATTTGCAAAAGACTGTCGACCAGCAGAGCAAAGAACTGCAGCTATTCAGCAGAGACATCAAGAGGCTGAGCGCAGAATTAAAAATTGCCAACGAAAAACTCGCAAATCAGGACAGGAATGTCGAAGCAGAAGAATTGCTGGAACTGCAATCGGCAGTTAACTCGTTAAAAGAAGAGAAAACACAGACTGAACAGAAGCTCAAAGAAGTAACAACCGAAGCTAATTTACAGAAAAATACGGTCAAAGAACTTACACAGAGTGTCAGCAATCTTGAGAATATCATCGAGAGACAGGCAGATGAATTACTGCAGGCAAAAAGAAACACTCAAAAGCTAACAGAACAAGTTGAATCTAATCCCTCCGATTCAACAGATTCGGGCGAGCTCGAGGAAAAACTACTCACACTACAATCTGAATTCGAATCAACAAAAACTGACAAAGACAACGCCGAACAACAGTTAAATGAGTTTTCAGGTAAAATTTCCGAAAAGGACAACACGATTGCCAGGCTCCAAAGTACAATAGATACTCTCGAAGAAACTGCGGAAAAACAGTCTGCCGCTTTGCAGGAAGCAGAAACAAAACTGAAAACCATGTCAGAAGACAGCAAAGCTGATATGGATAACCTTCTAAAGCAAAACCAGACAAGCACAGAGGATTTTAAAGCACTGCAGAGCAAACTGCAGGAAACCGAAAACCAGAAAGAACAACTTGACAAAAAACTGCAGGAAGTATCGTCTCGTGTTACGCAACAAACCAACGTTTGTAATGAGTTACAACAAAAGCTCAAACAATCAGAGAGTGCTATCAATGAACGCGACACAGCAGTTGCAAAGATAAAACAACTTGAGGACGAGCTAACTGCTGCTTGTCTTAAGAGCACAGAGCTGGAGCAAGCCAAAACGCAACTTGACGAAGTCAATCAAAAGTTCAGGAATTTTCAATCCAGTACATTGGCCAATCGTCAACAAAGAGAAGAACAGTTAAACAAGCAGAAGACTATAATTGAGACATTGAAAAGTGCTCTCGATAGTGAGCGGGCAAAACTGTCAGAATCAAACAAACAGCAACAGCAGCAAAATTCGGAACAAAATCCGAATCTTCAGCAACAGCTCAATGACGCGAAATCAAAATTGCAGGAAGTCACTACCCAGCTTGCCAATGTTCGCAACCGTAACAATCAACTCTCAGAGACAATCAAAACCAACCAAAGCTCAGCGCCCGTTACACCTATAAGTGTCGCACAGGTTAACAAGCTGAAGAAAGTAGTAGCCTCACAGGATAAAAAAATCGAAGAGCTCGAGAAGCGACTTCAGTCAGGCTCCAAAAAACAAAAGCCCGCTGTTAACAAAAAACCATCCAGCTGGCAAAAAGGTCAAACCAAACTGGGTACACCCGGTTGTGACCACAAAGATGACCTCAAAGTGATCAAAGGAATCGGCCCCAAGATCGAAACATTACTTAATAAGCTGGGCATCAAGAGCTGGGAACAGCTGGCTACTTTAAAAGCCGCCGAGATCAACAAAGTTGATGAAGCGCTGGTCGATTTTAGTGGTCGTATCAAACGTGATGAATGGGTCGAGCAAGCCAAAGCAATTATCCGAAACAATCATCAAGTGCCGGGCAAACAAAAAGAAAAGACAAAGAAAACTCCTGCAAAAGCAACTAAAAAAGCAACGGCAAAAAAATCATCAGGTAAGAGTAATACAAAATTCGGTACTCCCGGATCAACTCACAAGGATGATCTCAAGGCAATCAACGGTATAGGTCCGGTAATCGAAAAATCCCTTAACAAGTATGGAATCAAGTCATGGGAACAGCTGGCCGGCCTTAAAGTTAAGGAGGTCAATGCAATTGATGAAAAGCTTGGTTTTCCAGGTCGGATTAATCGCGAGCAGTGGGTGGCTCAGGCGAAAGCGCTGGTAAAGCAATTCCCCGATAGTAAAGAGCGTCCTGCTCGTTACACACTCCTGAAAAAAGCTGCAGGACAATAGCCTGCATTATTCACAAGGCGACCGACTAATTTTAGTTTCTGCCTATAAACAT
>CAZKAQ010000015.1:0-49774 GCA_964550655.1 uncultured Granulosicoccaceae bacterium | reverse complement strand
TGTGGAATCAAAGATCAAGTGAGATGCCGTCGATTTCGTGAATAGTCCGGGCTAAACTATAACTCTCTTATGACACTGTAAATAGCATCTACACAAGATGATCCGAGTTTTGCAGATCGTACATCGGACCAGCCATAACGCTGATCGGGTGTATCTGTGGTATCCTTGAAGGGCATCTCGAGTGTCATCGCAGGACAGCCAAAGCTCTCGGCGATAAAACTACTGCAGATACCATAGTTGGCCGAATCCGGTGCACTGATCGGGTAACCGACTGTGGTTTGAAAATCCGGATTAATCGCCATAAGATTTTTTTTGAATAACTCCTGTAATGCCTTTCTTTGCGGGCTCCAGCTTCGAATACCCTCAGTACCGGCCAGAAAGTTATACGGCAACGCTTCATCACCATGAATATCCAGGTTAAAGCTCACACCTGTTTCCTGCATTTTTTGCAGGACATAATACACCTCGGGTGATTTTTCAATACTGGCCTTGTTCCACTCCCGATTAAGGTTAGTACCGATTGCATTGGTTCTTATATGCCCACGGTAAGTACCATCAGGATTCATATTCGGCACCACATAAAATACTGCTTCTCTTAAGAGCGAATTCGAAACTGAATCATCTGTATCGAGTAAGCGCTCAAGATAACCTTCCATCCACCATTCAGCCATCGATTCACCGGGATGTTGTCGAGCGATAGTCCAGATTTTTAACGGCTTGCCTGCATCACCAATCTGCAGCAGTTCTATATCTCTGCCATCCAGTGTTTGTCCAGGCACCTGCACACAGACACGGCTGTCAAGTGCGCATCGGGATATCAACTTATTGTGTTGGTGCAATGTATAGGGCGCGAAATAGGCGAACCAGACAACGTCAGACTCGGCGGTGATGGTAAAAGACAACACCCCGTCCTGATAATCCGTTGCTGTACGAAACCAGTCGGACTGATCAAAAGATGCCACAACCCGATAATCTTTCCAGCCATCCGGATAGGAAGACGACGCGGCATTTTCGATATGCAATGTATATTTCTGACCACGGCTGCCGGTCAGTCTGAAGTAAAACCACTGATAAAACTGCCGGCCGGCATCAAAGACAATGTTAAGCCTTATGTTATCCGGATCATCACAGGACAAACACTCAATATTTCCACTGTCAAAATGGCTGCTAATGACCAGTGGCTTAGCGGCAGACATCAGGTCAGTGTCTCTAACTGTTCCAGTATTGCACTGACATCTGCCTCATCCGGCATACGCCAGTCACCTCTTGGTGACAAACTGACACTGCCTACTTTAGGGCCGGACGGCAGCGTTGTACGTTTGAACTGATGCATATAAAAACGTTTGAAAAACAATTTCAACCAGTGTTTTATGATAGCTGATTCATATTTTTTGGCAAAAGCGAGTTGCGCCAGCACATAGATTTTTTCTGCATCAAATCCATTGCGAAGGTAATGATAGATAAAAAAATCATGTAATTCGTAGGGCCCGATAATCGATTCAGTATGCTGTGCCACATCATCAACTGAGTTACCTGGCACAAGCTCCGGTGATATAGGCGTATCGAGTATTCGCAACAGTGCTTCAGACAAGGCTTTATCTGCCCGATGCGTCGCATACCAGCGCACAAGATAAATCACCAGCGTTTTAGGCACACTGGCATTGACGTTGTAACTCGACATCTGATCTGCGTTATAGGTGCACCAGCCGAGTGCGAGCTCAGATAAATCACCGGTACCAACGACAATTCCAGACATTTGATTAGCAAGATCAAACAATATTTGTGTACGTTCACGCGCCTGAGCATTTTCGAACACAACATCGTGTTCACCGCTATGAGACAGATCCTGTAAGTGCTGCTTTACTGCAGCATCAATGCGTATCTCTTTAAGGCTGGCGCCGGTGGATGCTGCCAGCATACGGGCACTTTCAAGTGTGTGTTCACTGGTTGCAGGCCCGGGTAAGGTGATGGCACATAAATCACTGCGTTCTTTATTGAGCAGTGAAAGCGCATCAAGACAAACCAGAAACGCGAGGGTTGAATCCAGACCACCGGAGACACCCAGTACCAGTGTCTTTGAAGAGGAAGCCATCATGCGCCGAGCAAGACCAGTACTCTGGATATTTAATATTTCACTGGCGCGCTCACCAAACTCTTTTGCATCATCCGGCACAAACGGTTTTGGATCAAAAGTTCGACGCAGAGCATCAAGTGTTGGTCTTTGTTGCTTACCATTGTGACGATAGGCCTGCGGACGATCACTGTTAGCAAAGGTAGCGTTACGCGTTCGATCATGACGAAGCTTCTGCCAGTCAAACTCACAGACTATCTGACTTCCGGTTAAAGAAAAACGTGGCGATTCCTCTATGAGCACCCCGTTTTCTGCAAACAGATGATGTCCCCCAAAGACGATATCTTTGGTTGACTCAGTCGGACCACTGGAGGCATACAGATAGGCACAAACTCCTTGTGCACTCGCCATTCTTATCAGATCGCGTCGATAGTTTGCTTTTGAGACCAGCTCATTACTGGCTGAGAGATTGACTATTAATTCCGCACCGGCTCTGACATGTGCCATTGACGGCGGCGCTGGGTGCCACAGGTCTTCACAAATCTCCGCTGCAAACCAGGATTCTCCGATTGCAAACAGCTGATCTGTCGCGATGACAAACTGGCCTAGCTTCGGATGATTAACACAATGCTCGATATGCTGTCCTGATACGAACCATCGCTTGTCATAAAACTCACCATAATTGGGATGCGATGTTTTCGGTACAGCACCGATTATCAAGCCGTTCTGGCAGACAAAACCCGCGTTAAGCATGCGGCCATCAGAAAGTCTCCAGGGAGCGCCGACGACAACAATCCTTTCATCTGTTGCACGGGCAATCTGATGCAGTGCCTCTTCACACTGATTGATCATGGACTGATTAAAAAACAAGTCTTCGCAGGTATATCCGGATACGCAGAGCTCCGGAAACAACATCAGTGAAACATCGGCGTACTCGTTCTGCTGCATAGCCAGCAAAATGCGCTCGGCATTGCGCTTCGGATTGCCCAGGGCAACCAGTGGTGCTACTGCGGCGAGGCGGATATAGCCGTAATCTGCATAGTTCATGTGTGTATTCTAGCCTGCATTATTCACAAGGCGACCGACTAATTTTAGTTTCTGCCTGTAAACGGAGGTTGGATCGCGTCACATCTCACCCGATCCCACTCGTCGCGTGGCAGGCCACGCTTCTCAGGCGATCGGGCGACCTGTTTAGCGACAATGACTCCGGACGCCGAATCCTCATGAATAATCGTGAATTCATCAACACACAGGCATTCCGAGCTGATGGTAAGTGCGGAATTTCCCCTGCACGACTACAATAAGCCGTAAATCAGAACAATAATTCCAATACCCGGCGGCTGCGATCTGCATCGGCCCGGACTTCACTACATAATATGACTATAAAAGAATACAACTCGATTGTGATCGGCTCAGGACCTGCCGGTGAAGGCGCCTCAATGAAACTCGCCAAATGCGGTCAGCACGTGGCGATGATTGAGCACTACCAGGAAGTCGGCGGCGGTTGCACCCACTGGGGCACAATCCCGAGCAAATCGTTACGCCACTCAGTGCAAATGGTCAGTCGCTACCGACAGGACTCGATCTTCCGCAGACATGCAGGCCACGTCGATGTGACCTGGCAGGAGCTGGTCAAGTCTGCACAGTCGGTGATCGATAAACAGGTCACCATGCGAGAAAGTTTTTACTTTAGAAACCGGGTGGACCTGCACCGCGGTACAGCCAGTTTCATCGATGCCAACACAGTCAAAGTGGCACTTAAAGATGGTAGCGAAGAGATCTGTAAGGCCGAGCATATTGTTATCGCAACCGGGTCGGTGCCCTATCAACCCGACGACGTAGACTTCAATCACTCTCGCATCTGCGACAGCGACACCATTTTGGATATAGACTTCGTACCGCGCTCAATCATCATCTACGGTGCCGGCGTGATCGGTTGTGAATACGCATCTATCTTCGGTAATCTCGGTGTCAAAGTCGATCTGGTTAATACGCGGGACAGACTATTGTCTTTCCTTGATGACGAAATTGCCGATGCACTCGGCTATCACTTTCGCGAGATAGGCGTCACTGTCAGAAACAATGAAACCTATAGTGCGGTAGAGTCAGATGGCAACTCGGTTATGTTGCATCTTGAAAGCGGTAAGCGATTTAAAGCCGATGTGCTGTTATGGGCAAATGGTCGATCGGGCGCGACGGATAAACTCAATCTTTCAAATGCCGGTCTCAGTACCAACAGTCGCAAACAGATCGATGTAGACGAATTTTATCGCTCATCAGTGCCACATATATATGCCGTCGGTGATGTGGTTGGCGCTCCCGGACTGGCAAGTGCAGGATACGATCAGGGTCGTTTTGCCGGTACTCATATCGGTGAAGGCCACTGCGACACAAAACTCATCAGCGATATCCCCACCGGTATTTACACTGACCCTGAAATCAGCTCGATCGGTCTGACCGAGGCTCAACTGACAGAACAAAAAGTACCTTATGAAGTAGGCCGATCATTATTTCGCTCAATAGCCCGCGCGCAAATCACCGGTCAAACCACCGGCATGTTAAAAATTCTTTTTAACACGCAAACGCTTGAGATTCTGGGCATTCACTGCTTTGGGTATCAGTCTTCCGAGATTATCCACATCGGCCAGGCTATCATGCGCCAGCCGGGTAGCGGTAATCGTGTCACCTACTTTACCGAAAACACCTTTAACTACCCGACCATGGCAGAAGCCTATCGGGTGGCAGCTCTGAACGGGCTGAATCGAATTCAGTGGCAGGGCGATATTGTTGACAGCGGTGACAACGGCACTACACCACAGGCTGAGAACTGAGTTTTTCACGCGCCAGTTTTATCGCATTACGCACCTGATCCGGTGCGCTGCCACCGATGTGATTTCGAGCGGCAACCGAACCTTCAAGCGATAGCACGGCGAATACATCTTCATTGATATCACTGCTGAATTGACGCAATTCATCGAGCGACATTTCACTTAAATCCCTGCCCTGCTCAATACCGAAGGCAACCGCTTTACCTACTACCTCGTGGGAGTCACGAAACGGCATGCCTTTTTTTACCAGATAATCTGCAAGATCAGTGGCTGTCGCAAAACCTTTGAGTGTCGCCTCACGCATGTTCTGCTGCTTCGGCTTTATAGCAGGAATCATATCGGCAAATGCGCGCAGACAGCCCATTAAAGTATCAACCGTATCGAACAAGGGTTCCTTGTCTTCCTGATTGTCTTTGTTATAGGCAAGCGGTTGCGATTTCATTAGTGTCAGCAGACTCACCAGATGACCATTCACACGGCCTGTTTTACCGCGCACCAGCTCCGGCACATCCGGGTTCTTCTTCTGCGGCATGATGCTCGAGCCGGTACAAAAGCGATCCGGCAGATCAATAAAATCAAACTGCACCGATGACCAGAGCACAAGCTCTTCAGAGATCCGCGACAGATGCGTCATCGCAATACTCGCAACCGCACAAAACTCGATGGCAAAGTCACGATCGCTGACAGCATCAAGCGAATTAGCTGCAACACTGTCAAAACCCAGTAGCTCGCAGCTGTATTGTCGATCAATCGGGTAGGTCGTACCTGCCAGCGCCGCAGCACCCAGAGGCATTACATTAACCCTTTTATTGCAGTCTTTGAGTCGTTCAACATCGCGACAGATCATTTCATACCAAGCCATAACATGATGACCGAAAGTCACAGGCTGAGCAGTCTGAAGATGAGTAAAACCGGGCATAATTACATCAACATTGGCTTCAGCCAGTGAAAGCATGCCGTGCTGCAGTCTCTGCAGTTCGGCAATTAACGCATTAATGGCGTCACGCATATACAAGCGTATGTCTGTTGCTACCTGATCATTGCGGGAGCGACCGGTGTGCAGTCTTTTGCCGGCATCACCAATCCGGTCAGTCAAACGCGCCTCTATATTCATGTGCACATCTTCAAGCTCAACCGACCAGGGAAATTCACCCGCGTCTATCTCCTTGCTGATTTCATCCAGACCTTGCAAAATCTTCTCAACATCATCACTTGAAAGCACCCCGGTATGACCGAGCATACGTGCATGGGCACGGGAACAATCGATATCCTGCTGCGCGAAACGCTGATCAAAGCTCACAGATGCAGTAAAGGCCTGTACAAACTCATCGGTGGTCTCGGTGAAGCGACCGCCCCACAGTTGGTTGGTCTGTTGCGGTTTTTTCTCTGTTGGCATATTGGCTGGCTGGTTGTTCGGATTTGATGAATGATAGTTACAGCATCGTGCAGATCAGGGATAATCACGGTGTATCGGAGTGTTGTCTACACTTCGATAAGATTCAGTCAATACTATCAGCTTGGCACCACAGGGTCAGCGACTCTCTCTGTATAACCGGCTGCCACTCTCTTCACGAGCATCCACATATGTCAGATATTTTAAGAATCGCCACACGTAAAAGTCCGCTTGCGATCTGGCAGGCGGAAGAAGTGCAGCGGCATCTTAAAAAAGCAGGCGCTGACAGTGAACTGATGAGGATGTCTACCCGTGGCGACGAAATACTCAACCAGCCACTGGCGAAAATCGGTGGCAAAGGCTTGTTTATCAAAGAGCTTGAGCGCGGCATGCTCAATGGCGACGCAGATATAGCGGCACACTCAATGAAAGATCTGCCCTCAGTATTTCCGGAGGGTCTTCATCTTGGCGCGATAATGAAGCGGGAAAACCCCACTGACGCATTCGTCTCAAATCACTTTGAACAAATAGCAGACCTTCCTCCAGATGCAGTGGTTGGCACCTGCAGTCTGCGCCGCCGTTGTCAGCTGTTGGCTAAGTACCCTCATCTCGCTGTTAAAGACTTGCGCGGCAATGTAAACACTCGACTGGCCAAACTGGACAGTGGCAGATTTGATGCAATTATTCTCGCCAGTGCCGGTCTTATCAGGCTAGGGCTACAGGAAAGAATCAAAAGTGAAATCGATATGGATATTATGTTGCCGGCCTGCGCTCAGGGTGCTGTCGGCATTGAGTGCAAAACAGATGATTCACGGATCAATGCGCTGCTGGCGAATTTACACGATGTAGATACCGCCACAAGAATCCATTGTGAGCGCAGTTTAAACGCCACTCTGGGTGGCAGCTGCCAAACCCCCATTGCAGCCTATGCTGAGTTAGACGGTGACACTCTGCATCTGCGGGCACGGGTCGGCACTCCCGACGGCAGCACACTGCTGGTCGCAGAGGACAACGATAACCGCAACAATGCAGTAGAACTGGGACACAGGGTCGGCCAAAGACTACTGGCAGAGGGTGCACAGAAAATAATCGACGACCTCGCACTGCCGACATAATGCGACTAAACGTATCGAGAACACTTTGAGTCAAAATAATAAAAACGCACTCAATGTACTGGTATCCAGACCATCGCATCAATCCGCCTGCTTTGTAGAGAAACTGCAGCATGCAGGTTTCAACACGCTTGAACTACCCACTATTGAAATCTGCTTCACCCCTGCTGATCTGACAGACACACTACAAAGTGACCTGATTATATTCACCAGTGCCAACGCAGTAACAGGCGCTGACAAAAGCCTGCCATTGCCATGGGACAGCCAGGCCACCATTGCTGCAATAGGCAGTGCTACAGCGCAATCTCTTAAGCACCTTAACTGCAGCGTCGATGTCCTGCCACAGACCTCATCGAGTACCGAAGCGCTGCTGGATGTCATCGGCAACGTGACAAACCTTACGGTGACTATTATTCGCGGCGACTCAGGTCGCGAGACGCTATACAACGCATTAGCGGAGCGAGGTGCCAGGCCAATATATCAATCGGTCTACCAAAGAAAACTCCCCGAGTACTCGCAAACCCGGATCCAAACACTATTTAACGACGGCATGCCGGACATCATCACCGTCACCAGTGATCTCGGTTTAACCAATCTACTGAGCATTATCCCGCCGGCACTAAGCCCCTCCCTTTTCTCCAGACCATTGGTCGTAAACAGCAAACGTTGTGCGCAACTCGCAGCAGACAAGGGATTTAGTGCAGAGATTCGAATAGCCGATCCACCGGGCGATGAATCTCAGCTAAAAGAGGTACTCGCGCTTAGTCAGTCTCATATGCCGTGAGCAACTGAATAGCAACACTTCAGTCGATATACTTCGATCCGCTCAAGAGGCAGGTTTTTCATCCTGTCAGCCTCTGTCCCATCACAAACATGCTCTGGTTCTCAAATCCGGAGATTACTTGCTGTAGATCTCAATCCGAGCACATTTATTGCCGAGGACTATTAAGGGCGCGTATTCATAAAAATGCGCGCAAGCACTATTTACACTGCACTGTTTACCACAGGACTGCTAATGAAAATCATTCCATTCAAAACACTTAAATCAAGTGTCTTGGCTATGGCCCTGACTACAACAGCTTTGGCGACATTAATCGTTGGTTGTGCGGCCCCTCAACAGGGACCGGCGTTCTACAACGCAGCTGAGGCGATCCGTGCTGCTCAGACTGCAGGTGCCGTCGAATTCGCACCAAAAGAATTCAAACAAGCCAATGACACCTATCGTAAGGCTGAAGCCTGGCACCTGAAACGTCGTACCGAACGAGCACAGAAATTGCTTGAGCTTGCGGCAGCCCAGGCAAATTTAGCTGAAGCAATCAGCGAGGCCAAACATGCAGAGTCTTCGCTTGAATTACTTTCGCACGGGCTCGAGTCGCTAAATAGATCGTAAAAAATACGGAATGCCCATGACGAAAAAATTCCAACTTAGCAGTGTTGCGTTACTTCTTTGCGGAATTGCGCTTTCAGGTTGCGCCCCGAAACAGCAGTGGAGCCCAGAGCTTGCAGAAGCACGTAAGGCATATCAAAAAGCATCCAGCGATCCATTGGTAAGTTCACTGGCAGCCACAGAACTCACTCAGGCGAAAACGCAACTGCAGGAGGCCGAAAATGCTGCCGACTATTTCAAAAGCCGCGAAGAGATTGCGCACGAAGCAAAGTTGTCACACTTAAAATCGCTTGAAGCCGAGCAAACAGCCAGGGCATTGAAAACCAGGCAGGATGTTGAGCTGGCACAGGCAGAATTTGAAAAACTCACCAGTGAGATTGCATTAGCAGTAGCAACTCCTGCGTCATCCGGATCACTATCCGATGACACCATGCAACAGATCACATCGAAACTGGATGCGCTTAGTCAGCAAATTGCGCAGCTTCAGGAAAAATCAAATGAACCTGCACTGGCAGCGGCAAGGCCTGCACTGGTCAACAACAGCCCCACAGAGTTACAAATCAATGAACCGGTTGTGATTTTTAACGCACGTTTGCGCGAAGAGCTACGTGCTATCAATGCAAGGCCATCCGACAACGGAATAGCATTGGTGCTTGGTGAGCGCTACTTTGAGTCCGGTACCGCAAATTTGTGGAATGGTCGCGCCAGTCGTCATCTGGACAACATCGCCGCAGTGATGGCTGAAAATACAGGTCTTATGATTGATGTAGAAGCGCACACAGATAATCAAGGTACAAGTGAAGCGAAAGACAAACTCACATCTGATCGCGCCACTGCAATTAAAGCAGCACTGGTAATTCGCGGTGTAGACGGCAGAAGAATAAACACCACCGGCTACGGAGACTCTGCACCGATCGCGGACAACAACACACAACTGGGCAGATTGCAGAATCGCCGGGTAGAAATAGTTTTCCCGAATATAGAAGGCGTCTAACGCTAACCTCTGGTTAAAAAAAACCCGGCAAGTCCGGGTTTTTTCCCTTCAGTATTGCCAAATTCATAAAAACAATCGTTATATCGGTAGAGCTAGCCATGGTTAAATCGCTTAAAGGATCCAAAGTATTTATTCTCATTGCCGCACTGTCGCCAATAGTCATCAGTGCCTGTTCCGAGAGACCGGAAGAGGTGTCGGAAGAGTTGAAAACAACTTCTAACTTGCTGGATGGCACATGGATCACCGCCTGCCTGCAAAACCCATCACCAGTAACAGATCCTGATGCACCGACTGGCTATTTTCGTGAAACGCTTGAGTTCTTCTCACTCAACGCCATGCAGACATTCGAATACTTTCAGGATGCCGATTGCAATGTTGCAGTCACAGCTGAGCAAGTGGCAAACCTGGACGAGACATTATTTCTACTTAAACAATCACAACAGTTTTCTTTAGAATACCCGGCTGGCACTACGATTACCGATCTGGGTGAAGCGTCGTTTCTGAATCTGCAGGTCGAGTCTGTGTCTATCGATGATGTGGTGCAATCTGAAGAACAACTGCAGCAAAACGGTATAGAGTTGAACTCACTGCTGGGGTTATTCATTGTGACTGAAAGCGAGCGCTTGCATCTTTCGACCTCTGTAGCTGAACGACCCGTTACCGTGCCATTGGATTTCTTCTTCGAACGCGTTATTGAGTGATTTAACTGTTTAGTGATTCAGAGTCCAAGCGACTGCCAGATATCATCAATACGCGCCCTGGTATCAGCTGCCATTACAATCGGCTCGCCCCACTCTCTGTTGGTTTCACCCGGCCATTTGTTGGTTGCATCAAATCCAATTTTAGAACCGAGGCCTGATACCGGGGACGCGAAATCCAGATAATCGATCGGGGTATTTTCGATAATCGTGCAATCACGCGCCGGATCCATACGTGTTGTCATCGCCCAGATCACGTCCTGCCAATTGCGCGCATCAATATCATCGTCTGCAACAATAACCATCTTGGTATACATAAACTGCCGCAGGAAAGACCAGACTCCCATCATGACGCGCTTGGCATGACCCGGATACTGTTTTTTCATCGTCACTACCGCCACTCTGTAGGAGCAACCTTCAGGTGGCAGATAGAAATCGATAATCTCCGGAAACTGCTTCTGCAGAATAGGTACGAATACTTCGTTTAAGGCAACGCCGAGTACTGCCGGCTCATCCGGCGGTCTGCCGGTATAGGTCGTGTGATAGATCGGGTCGTCACGCTCGGTAATGGTGTCGATGGTAAATACCGGAAAACTATCAACCTCGTTGTAGTAGCCGGTGTGATCACCAAACGGCCCTTCTTCGGCCATATCATTCGGCGCTATGGAACCTTCAAGCACTATCTCGGCACTGGCAGGTACCAGAAGATCA
Organism: uncultured Granulosicoccaceae bacterium; assembly: GCA_964550655.1. GTDB lineage: Bacteria > Pseudomonadota > Gammaproteobacteria > Granulosicoccales > Granulosicoccaceae. The sequence continues at coordinate 38,580 of CAZKAQ010000015.1, read as the reverse complement.
TTGCTCTTACACTTCACCAGTTCCGTTCTGCCGCCACGCAGCAAGCCTGCAAATGCATGTTCTGAAAGCGTATCGGGAATTGGTGTTACAGCAGCCAGTATGGTCGCGGGATCACAGCCCAGAACCACAGAGACGGGAAAAGGCTCATCGGGGTGTGATTGCTGCCACTCGAGCAGATCAAGCGCCCCGCCCCGGTGTGACAACCAGCGCATTATGACCCGGTTGGAACCGATCACCTGTTGGCGATAGATACCCATATTCTGGCGCTTTTTGTTCGGCCCTTTGGTAACAACCAGTCCCCAGGTGATCAACGGGCCTGCATCACCCGGCCAACAGTGCTGCACCGGATAACGCGATAAATCGATTTCACTACCCTTTAAAATATTTTGCTGACAAGCGGCACTACGAGTTGTTTTCGGCGCCATATCCAGCACCTTTTTAAAAATTGGCAGGCTGCTCCAGGCATCTTTTAAACCCTTCGGCGGATCAGGCTCCTTTAAAAACGCGAGTAGTTTGCCGACCTCACGCAATGCCGCAACATTTTCCTCACCCATGCCAAAGGCAACTCTGTCGGGTGTGCCAAACAGGTTGCAGAGTGCCGGAATATTGCTGCCACGCGGATTCTCAAATAAGAGCGCCGGGCCTTCAGCGCGCAGAACCCGATCGCTGATCTCTGTCATTTCAAGATACGGATCAACAGACTGAGTAATTCTTTTAAGCTCACCGCGCAGCTCAAGGCTCGCTATAAATTCCCTCAGATCACGATATTTCAAAGGTAGTTACTTTTCAAAGGTGCACAAAGAGCTGTCCCGGTATTAATCAGGCTGCCAATCCGGTATGTCGCAGTAAAGCATCGATTTTCGGTTCACGTCCGCGGAAATCAACAAACAGTTCAAGCGCTTTCTGCGTACCACCCTTCTCAAGAATTGACTGCATAAACCGACGCCCTGTCTGCTCATTGAAGATACCGTCTTCTTCAAATTTTGCATAGGCATCTGATGAAAGCACTTCGGCCCACTTGTAACTGAAATACCCGGCAGCATAACCACCGGCAAAAACATGTGAAAAAGCATTCTGAAACTTAACTTCTGCGGGCAGTTCATAAGCTGCCACTTCGCGCCGCACGTCATCAAGGATTTGCTGCACTTCATCGGCATTGGGATTGTCGGTACGCAGATGTGTTTGCATATCGAAGAGTCCGAACTCGAGCTGCCTCACGGTCATGAGACCGGACTGAAAATTCTTTGCAGCACGGGCTTTTTCGAGCAGGTCATTCGGTAGTTTTTCACCGCTTTCAAAATGACCACTGATCAGATCAATAGATTCTGGCTCCCAACACCAGTTTTCCAGAAACTGGCTCGGTAGTTCTACCGCATCCCATTCAACACCACTGATTCCGGCTACCGAGGCATACTCAACACGGGTAAGCATGTGGTGAAGGCCGTGGCCAAACTCATGAAACAGTGTGGTCAGTTCCGAGTGTGTCAGCAGTGCGGGTTGATCGCCAACAGGTGGAGTCAGGTTGCAGGTAAGGTAGGCAACCGGTAGCTGCACGCCTGCTTTCTTTTTCATTCTGCCAACACAGACATCCATCCATGCACCGGCACGTTTACCACTGCGGGCGTAGTTATCCATGTAAAAAGCACCACGCAGCTCACCACTGGATTTATCAGCAATCTGATACAAGGTTACATCTTCGTGCCAGACATCCGCGCCTTCAACTTCGGAAATATCGATGCCGAATAATCTGCCACACACTTCAAACATACCCGGTATGCAGATACTTGCCGGAAAATAGGGTTTTAAATCCTGCTCTGAAAAATCGTATAGCTTCTTTTTCAATTGATTCGAAAAGTAGGAAATATCCCACGGTTGAAGCGTGTCGACCGTATTTTCTGCCTCTGTGGTTGCAAACACTTCAAGCTCTTTATAATCCTTAGTGGCTGAAGGTTTGGCACGGCGGGCAAGATCATTTAAAAAATCCAGAACCTGCTGCGGCGTGTCTACCATTTTGTTCGCGATTGAGTAGTCGGCATAGCTGTCAAAGCCCAGTAACAGAGCTTTTTCTGCACGCAACTTGATGGTCTGCTCAATGATCGGGGCATTGTTCCACTTTTCGTCGCGTACACCGGTGGCTCGGCTGTTCCACGCCGAATACATCTGTTTGCGCAGCTCGCGATCATTGGCGAATGTCATCACCGCATAGAAGTTTGGAAAGTCGAGCGTCAGGCTGTAGCCCTCCTCGCCTTTTTCAACTGCTGCCTGTTGCGCCAGATCAAGTGAGTTTTGCGGGAAACCTTCGAGTGCTTTTGCGTCTTTAAAATTCAGTCTGAAGTCGTTACCGGAGTCGAGCACGTTCTCATTGAACTTCGTGCTCAGCTGACTGAGTTCGGCGGCAATTTCCTGGTAACGTTTACGTTCTTCACCTTCAAGTGCAACGCCACCCAACTTGAAACTCAAAAGCTGATCCTGCACGCTTTTGCGTTGACCCTTATCAAAGGACTTGAACGCTTCACTATCAGCGATAGTCTGCGTATTTTTATACAGTGCGTGATTCTGACCCAGCCTGGTGTACCAGGCGGTGAGTTTCGGCAAACAGTTGTTGTGAATTTCACGAATCTCATCACTGCCAAGTACTGCATTCATGTGTCGCACAGGTGAATAGAACCGCTGTATTTCGTCTACTGTTTCGTCGAGCTCGTAGAGAAAATTATCCCAGCTCGGCTCGCTTACTTTTTCAAGTAGCGCGATTTTTTTGTCAGCTTCGGCCAGCAGTTCATCAAGCTTTCCTTCTACCTGACTGAGTTCAATTTTAGAGAACTCGGGAAGATCCAGATATCCTTGCATCAATCATTACTCTACGGGTTTTGCTATTTTAAGTTTCCACAAACGCCTTCACCGGTACCGGCCACATCCAGAGAAATAGTATGTTTTTTATAATAAAAACAGGTGCTTGCGATTTACTCTGTTTGACAAACACGGGCTTTAAAGTTCAGCGCCAATGATGATTAACAGCGACAAGTCAGATCAAAGATCTGGCCGGAAAATCAGTCAAATGTACCACTCACACGGGCCGTCAGCCTGCACTGATATAACAAGATTGGTCATACATCCAGATTTGAAACCGACAGCGCGTTTTGCTCTATGAAATCGCGACGCGGCTCAACCTGATCGCCCATTAACGTGGTAAACACTTCATCAGCCTGCATGGCATCTTCGATGCGCACCTGCAGCATTCTGCGGGCCTCTTTGTTCATGGTAGTTTCCCACAGCTGCTCCGGGTTCATTTCACCCAGACCTTTGTAGCGCTGAATAGTCTGACCACGTCTGGCCTCTTTCATCAGCCAGTCCATCACCTGGGCAAAGTTGTCGACTTCCTTCTCGCGCTCGCCTCGCTTTACCACAGAACCCTCTTTCAGCAGACCATGCATGCGATCGGCAAGCTTCGCGATTGCCTTGTATTCTGATGTAGCGAACAGAGCCGGATCGAGATTGATAATATGCTTGTTTCCATGCAGCCAGCGCTCAAGCTCCACGCCGTACTTACCTTCCTGTTCAATGACCCGGTGCTGAAAATAATTACCGTCTGTCGAATTAGCCATCAGTGCCTGGTGCAGCTCATCAGACCACTTCTGAACTGCTTCTTTTTCGCCTAAATGGCTATCAGACAGCGAAGAAATAGACATCATCTGATCGAGCACAGTTTTATCGATCTTACGGGCCAGCATTTCAATAGCACCGAGTGAATCGTTAAATAATTCCGCCAGCTCTGACAGCTCTTTTGAGTCGAGTGCCTTGCCACCAGGTGTCGGGATCAAACTGGCATCGTTCATGGCCAGTTCCAGCAGATATTCATTGAGCTGAATGTCGTCTTTTACGTAACGTTCCTGCTTGCCCTTCTTTATTTTGTACAGAGGTGGCTGAGCAATATAAACATGCCCTCTTTCAATTAACTCCGGCATCTGACGGTAGAAAAATGTGAGCAGCAGAGTACGGATGTGCGAGCCGTCGACGTCGGCATCAGTCATGATGACGATGTGGTGGTAACGCAGTTTGTCCGGGTCGAATTCTGCTTTACCGATACCGCAACCCAGAGCCGTTATCAGCGTACCAATCTCTGCAGAAGACAGCATCTTGTCAAAGCGCGATCGCTCGACATTCAGAATCTTGCCTTTCAAAGGCAGAATTGCCTGCGTTCGTCGATCACGACCCTGCTTGGCCGAGCCGCCTGCAGAATCACCCTCCACCAGGTAAATCTCTGATTTTGCTGGATCTTTTTCCTGACAATCGGCAAGTTTCCCGGGCAGCCCTGCTATATCCAGCACACCTTTCCGTCTGGTAATGTCACGCGCTTTTCTGGCTGCTTCACGAGCCATTGCGGCCTCGATGATTTTGGCGGTAATCATCTTCGCATCTGCGGGGTTTTCAACCAGAAATTCCGCCAGCTTTTCATTTACCGAAGATTCAACTGCACCACGAACTTCAGATGAAACCAGCTTGTCTTTTGTTTGTGATGAGAACTTCGGATCAGGCACTTTCACAGACAATACAGCCGTCAAACCTTCCCTCGCATCATCACCCGTAGTGTCTACCTTGGACTTCGCCGCAATACCGTTTTGTTCCATATAGGTATTCAGTGTTCTGGTCAGTGCAGCTCTGAAACCTGCCATGTGGGTACCGCCGTCTCTTTGCGGAATATTATTGGTAAAGCAGTAAATATTCTCCTGGTAGGAATCATTCCATTGGAGTGCGACTTCAACTTCTGCTTCTTCTTTCATTTGCCGCAAATGAATAGGCTCTTTATGAATTGCGTTTTTGTTTCTGTTCAGGTGTTCAACAAAGGCCGCTATACCCCCTTCGTATTCAAAGATATCTTCTTTACCTGAGCGTTCATCATGCAGACGAATACGCACACCACTATTTAAAAAGGAAAGTTCTCGCAGTCTTTTTGACAGTATGTCGTAGGAGTATTCGGTCAGTGTAAAGATTGATGCACTGGGTTTGAAATAGATCGTAGAGCCTGTATTTGTAGTATCTCCGACGACTTCAATGGGTGCGACAGGTACGCTGTCTATGTAGGATTGCTCATGAATTTTGCCATCGCGATGAATAGTAAGTTTTAATGACTCAGACAAAGCGTTTACAACAGAGACGCCTACCCCGTGCAAACCACCGGAGACTTTATAGGAGTTATCGTCAAACTTACCGCCTGCATGTAAAACGGTCATAATAACTTCAGCTGCAGACTTACCCTCTTCATGCATATCAACAGGGATGCCACGTCCATCGTCCTGTACAGTCACTGAGTTATCTACATGCACGGTTACGCCAATCTCACTGCAATGACCAGCCAATGCTTCATCAATGGCGTTATCCACGACTTCAAACACCATATGATGCAGACCGGTGCCGTCATCGGTATCACCGATATACATACCGGGTCTTTTACGTACCGCATCAAGCCCTTTAAGGACCTTAATGTTGCTGGAATCGTAGCCGTCTGAGCCCGAACCATCTGCACCGGTGGTGTCGTCGTTATCTGCCATTGAAGTTCTCTTTTCCGAACCTCCTACTATACCATGTTTTGAATTTCACCGTGTTTCACATGAAACTTTTTGCTTACATTTTGTATCTGTTTTGAAACATCATCTATTCCTGTCAGAAAAGCCTGAACCGAGCTGGATTTTAAATACGACAAGACAAATTCACGTGCTTCTTCGTCCAATTCTGACGGCATATCATCGAACAATAAAATCGGGGCTTGTCCGTGGTGGCTTGCATATAGATCGACCTGAACAAGCTTCATGAGTATGGCCAACAGTTTTTGCTGGCCACGGGAGTGAACGTACCGAGCTTCATCACCATTTACTTTTAGTTTTATATCTGCCCGGTGAGGCCCGGTTGATGTTGTACCCAGGCGCCTGCAATTATCCAGACTGCGTTCCAATACTTCAGCGAAGGTCTGATCCACGGCCCAGCCGCGCCGGTATTGCAGTTGCGGTAGAATATCGGGATTGCCAAGATCCTTTGCAAACATCTCTAATCTGGACTGAATTTGCGCACAAACCTTTTCGCGCAGCTCTGCAATAGACTCGCCGGATTCGACAAGCTCTTTGTTCCATATCTCAACCAGCGAGTCTGCGGCACCTCGCCGCAGAGCAGCATTTCTCTGAGCGAGGGCAGTTTTGTATTGTTTCGATAAATGAACAAAAGTAAGATCCACGTGAAACAAAAACCAGTCAATATAATGACGTCTTTCGCCGGGACCGCCCTCAACCAGTTCATGATTACGAGTTGAGATGGCGACAGTGGGAACCGCCGTTGCGAGCTCGGATAATCGGTTGATATTCTGACCATCCACACGAACTATTGTCTCATCGCGGGTTTTACTGATACCGACTCGCTGACTCGAGCCGAGCAGGGGATTGGCAACCTCACCGCTAACGGTTAATTCGCGAGTGTTATGAGTAATTATTGTGGCTATTTTTCCTGAGCGGAAACTCCGACCCATTGAGAGCAGGGAAATCGCTTCCAGCAGGCTCGTCTTGCCGGCACCGTTATCGCCATAGAAATAGTTTATCCCGTTGCCTGGTTCCACATGGACTCTGGCAAGGTTTCGAACGCCGGTTAAATCAAGCGCAGTCAGATGCACGAGAATTCAGCACTGAAGTGATTTTTAATACAGTGCTGCGGCTGCACCGTACTACAGACGCATAGGCATGACGACGTACGTGCTCTGCTTATCATCGCCAGGATGTATCACCATACTGCTGACATTATCACTGATATTGAGCTCAGCAGATTCTGAATCTATGGTACTCAGAACATCGAGCAGGTAAACCACGTTAAAACCTATTTCAATTGGCTCACCAGCATAGTCTATATCCAGCTCATCCTCGGCTTCTTCATGTTTGGGGTTGTTTGTCTGAACTCCCAACACGTTTTTATCCAGCGTCATACGCACGCCTTTGTAGGTTTCGTTAGCGAGAATAGCGCTGCGGCTCAATGCTTGTTTCAGCTGATCACGATCAACGATGGCGATATTATCGCTGGCCAGGGGAATTACCTTGTCATAATCGGGGAATTTACCGTCAATCAGTTTGGTGGTCAGCTGAAGCGCGCCCAATTTAGCCTGCAGATGATTATCTGTCAGGTGCAATGTGATATCGGTGTCTGAATCATCCATCAGGCGAGACAGTTCATTAATGGCTTTACGAGGAATAATTGCCGACACAGCTTCCGGCGTTTGAATATCCACAGCGGTTTTGTGCAATGCCAGTCTGTGGCCATCAGTGCTGACACAACAAAGCTCATTTTCACTGATCTGCAAAAGCAATCCATTGAGGTAGTAGCGAACATCCTGTTGCGCCATTGCAAAGGATGTCCGTTTGATCGCCTGATCGAGTTGTCTCTGAGGCAAAGAGATTGAAACGGGGTCAGTCAGTGCATCAACCAATGGAAACTCATCGACGGGCAGGGTGGCCAGCGTAAAACGGCTTTTACCGGTTTTTATTTTCGCGGTTTCAGTATCGACTTCAAAATCAAGTCTCGCGTTGTCATCCAGTGATCGACAGATATCGAATAATTTTCGAGCGGGAATAGTGGACCGACCAGGCTCGGTAACGATTAACGGGATTTTGGTAATCAGCTCGACTTCGTTATCCGTACCGGTAATTTCCAGACTGTCTTCGGTTGCCACGAACAACAGGTTGCTCATGACTTCCTGAGTTTGTTTGCGTTCAACCACTCCCACTACCTGTTGTAGTGGAGTGATCAGTTCGAGTTTGGAAATCGCGAATTTCATATTTACCAAATATATAAAGGTTTTTATTTAATTACTTATGGTTCTGATTATTAAGCAGGATAAATCTGTACATAAGTAATTAAAATATAATAAAATCAATTAGTTAAAACTAAAATCACATGCCTGACAGGTGTCTGTCAAGCTGTTGATAAGCCGGGATAAACCGGGGACCAAAAGACCCGCTAAAAGTTAATCCGCAATTCTTAACAACTTATCAACAGCTAACTGACCATACCAGTCACAAGCGCGACATCGTTGCTGTCTCACGACAGTTATGCCGACAAAGCTCTTGTCAGGTACTTTATATCTTCTTCAATACGGCTGTCTGATTGTGCCAGTTCGGTGATTTTTTTATAGGCATGAAGCACTGTTGTATGATCACGCCCGCCAAATGCTTCACCAATTTCAGGCAAGCTGTGGCGGGTCAGTTTTTTCGATAAGTACATGCCTACCTGTCTTGGTCTTGCAATTGAACGGTTGCGTTTTTTAGACAGTAAGTCAGACAGACGTGACTGATAGTAATCGCAGACGGTTTTTTGTATGTTCTGTATAGTCACCAGTCTGTCTCTGACAGCCAACAGATCTTTGAGTGCATCTTTGACAAACTCAATAGTGATTGGCTTGCCGGTAAACTGTGAATTGGCAGAGACACGACGCAACGCCCCTTCAAGTTCACGTACATTGGAAGCGATTCTGGTGGCGATAAAGAAGCTGACATCTTCTGATAGTTCGCAGCCGCATTGTTCTGCCTTGGCATTCAGGATCGCTACACGGGTTTCAAGCTCTGGTGGTTCAATTGCGACTGTCAGACCCCAGCTAAATCGCGATTTCAGTCTTTCTTCTACACCATCAATTTCCTGAGGATAGCGATCACAGGTCATGATGATCTGCTGGCCGTTCTCAAGCAATGCATTGAAGGTATGGAAAAACTCTTCTTGTGTCTGAACTTTGTTGGCGAAGAACTGGATGTCATCCACCAGTAATGCATCCAGACTACGATAGTGTTTTTTGAATTGATCCTGGGTTCCATTACGAAGTGAATTAACCATTTCGCGGACAAACTTTTCAGAGTGCAGATACTGCACTTTGCGAGCACCGCGCTCGACCATCAAATTACCGACTGCCTGCATCAGATGGGTTTTGCCAAGCCCGACACCACCATAAATGAACAAAGGGTTGTACGATCCACCCGGATTTTCACCAATCTGTAGCGCTGCAGCACGGCCGAATTGATTTGATTTACCTTCAATATAAGTATCAAAGTTAAAATCCGGATTCAAAGCTGTCTCGAATCCCTTACCGTTAGTGGTGTTCTGTGACTGCTGATTTTTTGCGCCCGTATCTGCCGTTGCGGAGTCGGAAAAACCGGTTGCTTCCGCGACGGGTTTGGCCGGCACACCGCTGCCCACATCGAGCAATACGTTAAAGTCATCACTGTCAGCAAGTCTGCTGACAATTTCCCTGATTCTGGTGGCGTAGCTACTGGCTACCTTTTCTCGCACGTACTCGTTTGGTGCGAGCAGTTTTATTCCCTGTGCTGTTTCGTTGGCTTGCAGACATAAAACCCATGTGGTCATTTCCTGGACGGATAATTCATTCGATAAGTACGACAGACAACGATTCCAGACTGACAATGAAACACTCTCCCCGTTGAAGGCCAATTCAGCCCAAAAGTATAAAAATTAAAATATATTTATTTATGCGGTAAAACTGTGCGAAAAAAATCCGCAGTACTAATCTCAAGTACAGGCGTCAGACGTGTTGGCGGTCAGACTGCGGCGGAATATATTCGTTGATCTGGTCAGTTAATTTGGCTGTTAAACAACCGGCCACTTAAAGATGGCAGCAGGTGCCTGCATTAAAGGCACTAACATAACGGCAAACAACACTGGCAGATCAAATAGTACTTAGCAGACTGAATACACGGCAGTGAGGCAAAAATTTTTAAATTAGCACCTCACGACGCCAAAAATAGTCTATTACTGTTTGTAGAAGTTATCCACAGTTGTTTTCGTTCAAGCGGCAAGTGTAATTATTGACGCAGAGCATTTTTATAGCGATAATCAGAGAGCTAAATTTCAGCCATATAATTAATTGGCGCCAGGCGGTTAACACTGCCGCAGATCACCCGGTAAATTCATCATGAAACAGACTTTTCAGCCAAGCAATCTGCGCCGTAAGCGCACTCATGGCTTTCGTGCGCGCATGGCCACTCGAGGTGGAAGAGCGGTTATTCGGTCCAGAAGAGCCAAAGGTCGCAAGCGACTTTCAGCTTAGTTTTATCGCTGAGTAGCGTGGCTGTAAAAAGCCAATTGTTCATTTTTTAACCACTGCTTGATGTATGTAGCGTATACAGTGAATACTACCCACAAGCAGTAGTAGTTCCATCAAGCATCAAGATCTCGGAGAAATCATGTTGCCGGTTCCCGACACGCGATTTTCCAGAGACGCGAGATTGACTAACGCCTTCCAGTACACGCGGGTTTTTGACAAAAATAATCGTTCGGCGGATCGATACTGGACGGTCCTGAGTCGCGAAAACAAGCAACAAGGGCAGGTGATGCCCGCCCGTTTGGGTATGGCAGTAGCAAAAAAATGTGCCAGAAGAGCGGTGGATCGTAATCGGCTCAAAAGATTGGCGCGCGAATCCTTCAGACAACACAAGCATTCGATGGCAGGTTTTGATATCGTACTGCTCGCCCGGCTGGCCAGTGTCACCGCCAGCAATCAGGATATTTTAACTAGTCTGGAAAAGCATTGGACCCGGGTTGCTAAGAATGCGTAGTGCGCTGTGTTTTATGATCGGTTTGTACCGACGCTTTATCAGTCCGATGTTACCTCCTCACTGCAGGTACACACCCAGCTGTTCTGAATATGCGATTGAAGCAATTCAAAAACACGGTGCTGTGAGAGGGCTTTACCTTGGCATAAAACGCATTTTCCGATGTAACCCTTTTGGATCTCACGGGTATGATCCTGTGCCGGACACAGTTTCTGAACCCGCTAACAAACACCCATGACAATGCCAGTTGAAAATCAGTTTCCAATAATTCTCAAGGTCTCATCAGGGAAGGCTGCGCATGGATAATCAGAGAATTCTGCTCTGGGCCGCGCTCGGCTTTTTATTGCTGCAGCTGTGGACTTCGTGGCAGATAGATTATGGGCCGAAGCCAGAGCCCGCTGTCGCTGAAAACCTTCAGCCCGGATTGGCAGATCCGACAATTGATCAGGGTTCGAACACACAGGGTGCGATAAGTCAGGATTCTCCGGCCGCGCCTGTTGATGACCTGCCGGTACCGGTTAGCCCAACGGCTAGTGAAGGACAGACTGCAGTTACCGGGGAGGTTGATTCAGCCACTGCGGGTCAGGACGTCGTTGTCACCACTGACACCTTTGAAGTCACCCTGAGCACCAAAGGCGGTGATATCAACACGGTCAAGCTATTGCAGTATCCGACCTCGCTTGAGACACCGGACGACCCTTTCGTACTCATGAGTAACCGTGATGCTGAGTATTTCGTTGCTCAGTCAGGTCTGCAAAGCACCGGCGCTTCTGCACCTAACCACCATGCACTGTTCAGTGTCGAACAAACCGATTATCAGCTTGGCGGTCAGGATGAATTGCGTGTTCCAATGACCTGGCAATCAGACGAGGGCATAACAGTCATCAAAACCTTCGTTTTTCAGCGAGATCGTTATTTGATCTCTGTGGAGTACGAAATACAAAACAATACCGGTGAGGCACTGAGTTTTAATCAGTATCGCCAGCTGCGCAGAAAGCCGGTCACCGATGATGAAACCCAGAGTTTTATCTACACGTTTATTGGCGGTGTAATCAGTACCGACGAAGACCCGTACTCAAAGATCGATTTCAACGACTTTGACGACACTGGTCACCAGACCCAAACCAAAGGTGGCTGGGCGGCTATTATCGAACACTATTTCCTTGGAGCCTGGATTCCGCAACAAGAGGAAACGAACAAGATCTACAGCATGAGTAGAAATCAGCGCTATATCATTGGTTTACAGTCCGGCTCTATTCAAGTGCCGGCAGGTGATGTCGGGCAAATGCAATCCGGTTTTTTTGTCGGTCCGAAAATTCAGGATCGTATGAAAGCGGTGGCACCGAAGCTTGATCTTACCGTTGATTACGGATTTCTTTCGGTTCTCGCCAAGCCAATCTTCTGGCTGCTGCAAAAAATTCATTCAATTGTCGGCAACTGGGGCTGGGCGATTGTCGGTGTGACCATGTGTATCAAGCTGATCTTCTACAAGCTGTCGGAAGCGAGCTATCGCTCTATGGCTCGTATGCGTAAATTACAGCCTCAACTTGCCTCGCTGAAAGAACGTCATGGAGATGACCGCGCCAAGATGGGTCAGGCGACCATGGAGCTGTATAAAAAAGAAAAGGTCAATCCGCTTGGTGGTTGTCTGCCGATACTGGTACAAATACCTGTATTTATATCTTTGTACTGGGTACTGCTTGAGAGTGTTGAGCTGCGTCAGGCACCGTGGATTTTATGGATTCAGGATTTATCTCTGAAAGACAAATTCTATGTGTTGCCATTGCTTATGGGCATTACCATGTTTATTCAGCAAAAGCTGAATCCGGCGCCGGTTGATCCGATTCAGGCAAAAGTGTTTATGGCCATGCCGTTTATATTCACTATATTTTTTGCGTTTTTCCCGGCCGGTCTGGTGCTGTACTGGGTGGTAAACAACACCTTGTCTATAGCGCAACAGTACTACATCACCCGTCACGTGCTGGCGGAAAAGTAGCGACGTGCTGTGTCCGAAAATACGGACACCATAGCGGCAATTGCTACCGCGTCGGGCAAGGGCGCCATTGGTATAGTAAAAATCAGTGGCACAAGATCCTTTGAAATAGCCTCGCTTATTACCAGGCAACAGTTAAAACCGCGCCAGTCGCGGTATACGCCTTTTTATAATCAGGATAATGTCGTGATTGATCGCGGTGTTGCGATCTTCTTTGAGGGTCCTGATTCCTATACCGGAGAAGATGTACTTGAACTGCAATCGCATGGAAATCATGTATTGCTTGATCAGTTGATGATGGTTGCAATCAACGCCGGGGCGAGAATCGCAAGACCCGGCGAGTTCACAGAACGCGCTTTTCTAAACGATAAAATCGACCTTGCTCAGGCTGAGGCTGTCAGTGATCTTATACACGCAAGTACCACTGAAGCGGCCAGTGCAGCAGTGCGCTCATTGCAGGGGGAGTTTTCTGCGCTGATTGCAGTGATTCTTGATCAGTTGGTAAATTGCCGTGTGTTTATAGAATCGGCGCTTGACTTTGCGGAGGAGGAAATAGATTTCCTTAAAGATACCGAGCTGGTTGAAAAATTCGCTACTCTTGACAAGCTCGTTGTTGAACTTTTGCAAAGAAGTCACGAGGGAGCTTTGCTCAGGGATGGCATCAGTATAGTTATTGCCGGCTTGCCCAATGTGGGTAAGTCCAGCCTGTTGAATCGACTGACAGGACAGGATACCGCTATAGTGACAGAGTTTGCTGGTACCACGCGCGATGTATTAAAGGAAAAAATTAACATTGACGGCATACCGATTCATATTATTGATACTGCAGGCCTCAGATACAGTGATGATCCGATAGAACAGGAGGGTGTCAGACGTGCGCATGATCAGATCAGCCAGGCGGATCGGATTCTTTTTGTTGTTGAAGCCGGAAAGCAACCTGAACAGTCATTGCTTGATGATTTGCCGGATGATATACCGATCAGCATCGTTCAGAACAAAGCCGATTTGCATGCAGAGATAAAGCCTGACAATAACAATATTCTGGTTTCAGCAAGAACCGGTGAAGGTTTTTTACAACTGCGTGATCATATAAAGAGGTGTGCCGGTTTTGAGAAAACAGCAGAAGGTGCGTTAATGGCTCGCAGAAGACATATTCAGGCACTTACTGAAGCACAACAACATATAAAAACTGCCGGGCACCACTTGCGCGAGACGGGTGCTGGAGAACTTTCAGCGGAAGAGCTGCGTATGGCTCAGCAGCAACTTAATCTGATCACGGGTGAGTTCAGTAGCGACGATTTACTGGGCGAGATATTTTCGAGGTTCTGTATTGGCAAATAGTGCGTAGCTAGCAGAGTGTTGTTTAGTCACTCCATACTACCGTATTGCCACCGTTGCCTTTGCCGCTTAGAAGTGCTGAGTCTGCTCGAGAGAAAGCATCTCTCAGGCTTTCATCGCAATCTACTTTAGCGGCACCAATAGTTACCGACAGAGATGTTCCGTCGAGTAGCTGGCAGTTCTGTGCCGCTTCTTGTATTTGCTCTGCGATTCTCACACTTTCTGATTCGGAGGTGGTGTTGAGTGCTACAACGAATTCATCACCTCCGAAGCGATATACTTTGCCATTATTGTCAACAATAGTAGTTGTTTTAGTTGCAAATTGTGCGAGTGCGTTATCACCTGCGGTATGTCCATAGTGATCGTTTATCCATTTGAATCGATCCATATCACATATCATTACAGTGGAAGTATTTGTATCTATGTTAGTAGAACGATCAAATAGCAGCTCTTCAAGTGCTGCACGGTTATACAGCCCGGTCAATACATCGCGATAGCCGGAGCGAGATGCCTTTTCAAAACGAATAGAGTTATGCAGTGGCCCGCAAAGATCATCCACCATATTGTCGACAAGGCTTTTTTCAAATACGGTGATTTCGGGCGCCAGCGCTATGGTGAGACTACCAAGTGATGTGTTGCCATAACGTAGCTTGTAGTTTATCAGTTTGTGGCAATTTCGCGGATTCCTTTCTGCGAAATGGCTGTATAAGTCGATATCTAAATCCGGCTGACTGAAATGTATATTGCAGATAGAAAAACTGGAAAAAAGACGCTCTGCGAATACATCTACCAGGTCTTTAAAATCAAGGTATTTGTAAAGTGAATTTTCATATCTGTTATCAACCCTGTGACTTAAAGCGTGATAAGAATATTTTTCGTTTACAGTGATTGAGGCAATCGCAAGCGGTGTTAGTTTGCCGATTAAACTCCGGCCATGATTGAGGGTAATATGTTCCATATAATTCTCTCTTCATCAGTCCAGTGAATTAAAGAGTCTAGTCGCCCATATTGATCTTTCTCCGGATGCGAAGCAAAACTAGACGAAATATCTAGAGTTTTTAAAAATTGCGTCATTAGCATTACTAGATTTCATTTGTTTTAATTTAAATTACACCTTTTTATTATATTAATCAGTTGTTTCAGGAATAGACAATCCAGAGTTTATACTGGGGATTCATACATAAGACTCGAATTGATATAATTAGCGGTAAGGATCTAATAGCAACTTCGGAGCATGTCTCAAATGCTCAATTGTCACGCCTCTGACCTCGTACCGGGCTTTTGCCGGTGGAAAGAATGATGTGTAGACGCAGCGGTAAAGGCTTGAGTTGTATAATCAGGGGCACTAATTACTGCAGTACCCTTAAAGTCACCCTGCGTTGCGGGTATATCATCGGTTTTTCGATGTATTTGGCTAAATCGTTGGCAAATAGCTACTCTTACGTGTTTATAATTCGTCACACGTAGTGCAGGCGCCGGTTACCATGGCAATTGATCAATTTAATTATGATGTCATCGTCGTTGGCGGTGGTCATGCAGGTACCGAGGCAGCGCTTGCCTCAAGTCGAGTTGGTGCCCGTACACTTTTGCTGACCCACAATATAGAAACTATTGGTCAGATGAGTTGTAACCCGGCCATTGGTGGTATTGGCAAAGGGCATCTGGTTAAAGAGATTGATGCACTTGGCGGCGTCATGGCAAAAGCTGCTGATCGCGCCGGTATTCATATAAGAACACTGAATGCACGCAAGGGCCCGGCGGTGCGGGCGACCCGCTCACAGGCCGATAGAGCACTTTATCGCGTAGCGATTAGAAGTGCTGTCGAAAACCAGACTGGATTGCATATCTTTCAGCAATCAGTTGATGACCTGATCGTTGATGAGAGCAGCAACCGATGCTGCGGGGTAGTGACCGAATCAGGACTGCGGTTTACAGCGGCCTGTGTGGTGCTGACTGTCGGCACATTTTTAGGCGGTAAAATACATATTGGTGATGTGCAACAGGCCGGAGGCAGAGCAGGTGATGCGCCATCCAATGCTTTGGCCCGCAGACTAAGAGCTCTGCCTTTTAAAGTAGCCCGACTAAAAACCGGTACGCCACCGCGCATTGATGGCAAAACCATTGACTACTCTCGTCTTGAAGCACAGCCGGGGGATACACCACGACCGGTGTTCTCCTATATGGGAAGTGAAGCGGATCATCCTGCACAACTACATTGCCACATTACTCACACCAATGAAAAGACACACGACATCATCCGTGCAAATCTGGAAAAGTCGGCGATGTATTCAGGCAATATTGAAGGAGTGGGTCCACGCTATTGTCCGTCCATTGAAGACAAGGTGGTTCGTTTTGCTGATAAAACTTCGCATCAGATATTCATTGAACCGGAAGGGTTGAATACGCATGAAGTCTACCCGAATGGTATTTCAACCAGTCTGCCGTTTTCAGTTCAGCTTGATTATGTACATAGCATCAAAGGCTTTGAACAGGCGCATATTACCCGCGCAGGTTATGCCATCGAGTACGACTTCTTCGATCCGCGTGACTTACATGCATCACTTGAAACCAGGTTTATAGCGGGCTTGTACTTCGCAGGCCAGATAAACGGTACTACCGGTTATGAAGAAGCCGGTGCCCAGGGCCTGATTGCAGGATTAAATGCTGCCCGATCAGTCAAAGGTCTTGAGCCCTGGTCGCCGCGACGTGATGAAGCCTATATAGGCGTACTAATCGATGATCTGATCACCCGCGGTACGCTGGAGCCTTACCGCATGTTTACCAGCCGTGCTGAGTACCGTTTGTTATTGCGTGAAGACAACGCCGACCTGAGACTGACTGAAATCGGCCGCGAGCTTGGTCTGGTTGATGATGATCGCTGGCAACAGTTTAGTAGTAAGGTCGAGGCGATAGAGAGCAATCGGGCATCTATAAGCGAGTGGTTTGTGCATGCAGCTTCAGATGACGCACGAAAAATAGAGCAGGCTTTCGATGTTCAGGTGCAGAAAGATCAACAGGCTCTGGATCTGTTGAGACGTCCTGAAATAGATTGTACCGGCTTACAGAAGATATTCCCCGAGCGTTTTCCGGTGAATGATAAGGCCGCTTTACTGCAACTTGAAACGCAGATTCGGTATCAGGGTTATATTCAGCGCCAACAGGAAGAAATAGACAAACAATCGCGTTATTCACAAACAATTATTCCTGCGTCGTTTGATTACGCTGCTGTGACAGGCTTATCTTCTGAAGTACAACAGAAGTTGTCAGAGCAGCGGCCCGATACGGTGGGTCATGCATCTCGTATTCCGGGAGTAACACCAGCGGCGATTTCGCTGTTACTGGTGAGCCTGAAGAAGCAGCATATGCTTGATCGTGTTGGTCAAATTGCCTGATTAATTTACCCTCGCCTCAAGCTGATCCAGAACGTGTCACAAGCGGAACTACAACTCGCGTTAAGCACCGGACTTGAGCGCATGCAGATCGAGGTCTCAGCTGATCAATGCACAGCGCTGGCTGCATACGTTGAATTGCTGGTGAAGTGGAACAAGGTCATCAACTTGACAGCGGTGCGAGATGCGCAACAAATGATCCGCCGCCACATTCTCGATTCACTCTCTGTACTCGAGCACGTTGAAGGTAATTCTTTAATTGATGTTGGTGCCGGAGCCGGTTTACCCGGTATTCCGCTGGCTATTCTCAAACCTCACCTTAATGTAACGCTGATCGACAGCGTGGCGAAAAAAACCCGCTTTATTCAGCAGGCAGCAACCGAGTTGCAACTGCCGAATGTCAGCGTACTCCACAACCGCGTGGAGTCGGTCGAATTGCAGGCGGATCTTGTGATTGCACGCGCTTTTGCAGCGCCGGACAAGCTTGCCGCACTGGCTCAACACCTGTTGCCGCACGGTGGTCGGCTGCTGGCCATGGTTGGGCATGTGCCGGAGGCTGATATTTTTAAAAATATTTCGGGATTTTTATGGATTAAGACAGCCAAATTAACGATTCCCGATGAAACCGCAGAGCGCAACATAGTAATATTAGAGCGTGACCTTTCCTGAGCAGTTCGCGTGTACTGCTTGCGGCGACAAGGTCGCACGACTCCCGGGAGCTCCATGGCTAAAATTATTGCAATCGCGAATCAGAAAGGCGGGGTGGGTAAGACCACGACGGCAATTAATCTGTGCGCGGCACTCGGTGAGACTCAGCGGCGAGTTTTATTGATCGATCTCGATCCGCAAGGTAATGCGACCACAGGTGCAGGCGTCGATAAAAACAGTACTGAACTCACCACCTGTGATGTTCTGCTGGGCAGCTGTGTCGCCAGCGAGGCGATACTCTCACCTGAACACATCAAATTTGATGTGCTGCCGAGCAATGCTGATCTCACAGCTGCCGAAGTCCAGTTAATGAGCACTAATGGTCGTGAGCGCAAACTCGCCGAGGCATTACAGCCAATCAGTGCGGACTATGACTACATCTATATTGATTGTCCACCGGCGCTGAATGTCTTAACCCTGAATGCATTTGTTGCGTCCAATGGCGTGCTTATTCCCATGCAGTGCGAGTACTATGCGCTGGAGGGCTTGTCTTCACTGTTGCAAACCATCCGCGAGGTGCAGGGTGCGGTCAATCCCGGGCTCGCCATAGAAGGCATTCTGCGCACCATGTTTGATGGCCGTAACAAGCTCGGCCACGAAGTATCCAACCAGTTAATCGAACACTTTGAGTCGCGTGTATACAGAACAATAATTCCGCGTAATGTCAGACTTGCAGAAGCACCAAGTTTTGGTCAGCCGATTGTGTATTACGATAAATCGTCTCGCGGCTCGATAGCCTACCTGGCGTTGGCGGGTGAAATTATCCGTCGCGAAATGGGAGACTCTGCGCGCAGGGTGGTGACCGCCGACGCAGCAACCAGGGTGACCGAACCAGAGCTGCATGCGGAAACCAACAACGAATTGCCATTGGCGCCATGACAGCGCCAACATAGATCAGGGTCCTATATCAGTGTCTACAACGAGAAAAAGTGGTTTAGGTCGCGGATTGGGTGCCTTGCTTCGGGAAGTGAATGTAGCGGCTCCTGTTGCACCGTCCGAGCGGCAGCCAGATCGAACAGATCGGCAATCCGGCGAGTCGCAGGCTGCAGCAGCTCCCGCCGCTGCATCAGGCCTGGAAGGCAACGTGACAGATATTCCGGTTGATTCGATCAGCCGCGGTACCTATCAGCCGCGAGTACATTTTGATCCTGAAACACTTCAGGAGCTTGCGGACTCAATTACAGCTCAGGGACTGATTCAACCCATACTGTTGCGCAGGCGCGGCGGTGGCTATGAACTGATTGCCGGTGAAAGACGCTGGCGCGCAGCGCAGTTGGCTGGTTTGAAAGTAATACCGGCAATTGTGCGTGAAATGGATGACAGCGCTGTCGCTGCGGTCACGCTCATAGAAAATATTCAGCGCGAAGATCTCAATCCGCTGGAAGAGGCGCGAGCCCTGCATCGTTTGAAAAACGAATTCCGCATGACCGATTCCGCTGTTGCCGAAGCGGTCGGCAGATCGCGTGCTGCGGTAAGCAATCTGATTCGACTGTTGGATCTTGATGAACGTGTCTCCGATATGCTCGCCACCGGCAAGATTGAAATGGGCCATGCACGTGCGCTTTTGACCTTGCTGGCGGATGATCAGCATGCCATAGCGATGAAAGTCTATGCCGAAGGATTAAGCGTTCGCGCCACAGAGGCGCTGGCGCGTGGTGGCAAGCCTGCAAAGTCGCGCAGCAAAACCAAGGCTGCTACCAGGCAGCAGGACAGTCATATTCGGGCGCTCGAATCGCAGCTTTCTGAAAAGCTCGGTGCGAAAGTCTCCATCAGCCACTCCGGCAGCGGCAGTGGTCATATTACTGTTACCTATAATTCGCTCGATGAGCTGGATGGTATTCTCGCGCACATTGAGTAGGTTTTTTGCCGGTATCATTCATTGCAGCGTTGCAATGTTATTGAAGTGATTAGAAAGCACAGGTGTTAGTCATTGTGGCCGAAACGACGGGCACTTATTCGAGCGCGGATAACGATATCGGAAACCTTTCTGCCGCAATCTGACAGCTGAGCGACAGAACGCGCCACAAAGCCGGGATTGCCCTTATCTAAAGCGCCGGTGAACCTGTCTGAACAAACAAAATTATTCATGCCAGTCCTTGACCCTATGACACATAGGACCTTATACTCCCGCTGCTCAGTGAGTCTTGGTTTTTACGCGACGGAACGCGATTTGTAGTCTATAAACTACTGTACTATGCGGCACATGGCTGCGCGATCACCACATATTCTTGTTGTCAGACGACTGCTGCTAACGCAGCTTGCAATGGCAGTAATCTTTCCTCTGGTTTTGTTACCTTTTGGAATGATCGCTGCATGGTCAGCGGCGGCAGGTGGAATCGCTTGTCTCGTGCCCAGTGCGTATTTTGCACACCGTGCATTTCGATTCTCAGGTGCTCGTTCGGCACAGATGATATTGCGATCGTTTTATTCGGGTGAGGCAATAAAACTGGTGCTGACCGCACTGATTTTTGCACTGATATTTATATACGTGAAACCGTTGAATGTTGCGGCATTGTTTGGCGGGTTCATACTGGTTCAGTCAGTCATTTGGGTAACACCACTGCTGGCCGGACGACAAAAGAATTCAGATAGTATTTAACACTTAATATATGGCCAACGCAGACCCCGGGCACTTACCAACAGCCTCTGAGTACATCAAGCATCACCTGCAGAACCTGACCTGGGGTAAACACCCGGAGAACGGCTGGAGTATTGCTCATGGTGCTCAGGAAGCCGCAGATATGGGCTTTTGGGCTATCCACCTCGACTCTATGTTCTGGTCTATCCTGCTGGGAGTTATCTTCTGTGCAGTGTTCTACTACGGCGCTCGCCGTGTGGAATCCGGAGTACCGGGCCCGCTGCAGAACTTCTGCGAAACCCTGGTAGATTTCGTCGACGGCAGTGTCAAAGACGGCTTTCATGCCAAAAACGATCTCATCGCACCACTGGCGCTTACCATCTTTTGTTGGGTCTTCCTGATGAACCTGATGGATCTGGTGCCGGTAGATTTTCTTCCGGAAGCCGCCATTCGCTGGTTTGGAATTCCGTACCAAAAAGTTGTACCGACTACAGATGTGAACGTAACCCTCGGCATGTCTCTGTCGGTTTTCGCATTGATCATTTACTACAGTATTAAAGTCAAAGGCGTGAAAGGTTTTGTCGGCGAGCTAACGCTGATTCCTTTCTCCAGCGACAACAAAATCATCCAGGCGCTGTTTATCCCGGTTAACTTTCTACTTGAAGGCGTCAGCCTTATCGCCAAGCCGATATCTCTGGCACTTAGACTGTTCGGTAACCTGTATGCAGGTGAGCTGATCTTCATATTGATAGCATTGCTGCCTTTCTACTTACAGTGGGCACTTTCAATTCCGTGGGCTATCTTCCACATCCTCGTGATCGTACTCCAGGCATTCATCTTTATGATGTTGACTATCGTGTACCTGGGTATGGCTCACGAGCACCACTAATTTTTTCACATTAGTTGTTTCTTTTTTAACCTATAACACACATCAGGAGCAAAGATGGGCGGACAAGGTTTTGTAGTTGGTATGACAGCAGTGTCAGTAGCATTGCTGATCGGCATGGGTGCATTGGGCACAGCGATAGGCTTTGGTCTGTTGGGTGGTCGTTTTCTGGAAGGTGCAGCGCGCCAGCCGGAAATGGTTCCAATGCTTCAGACTAAAATGTTCATCGTAGCGGGTCTGCTTGATGCGGTAACAATGATTGGTGTTGGTATCGCTCTGTTTTTCACATTCGCGAACCCGTTTGTTGGCCAGTTAGCAGGCTAACCAACATCGTTTTCACCGCAGGAGAAATCGGGTGAATATTAATCTAACCCTAATAGGACAGGCCATCGCATTTGCAGGCTTTGTTCTCTTTTGCATGAAGTTCGTTTGGCCACCGCTCATAGCAGCTATGCGTGAAAGGCAGGCGACCATTGCTGAAGGCCTTGCCGCGGCTGAGAAAAGTGCCCAGGCGCAGGAAGAAGCAAAAGTCGAAGCTGAGAACATTCTCAAAGATGCCAGATCACAGGCAGCAGAGATTGTCTCGCAGGCTACCAAGCGTGGTAACGATCTGGTCGATGAAGCAAAGCAAACAGCTGTCACTGAAAGTGACCGTGTGAAAGCGACGGCTACAGCCGAGCTTGAGCAAGGCGTTGTCAGTGCTCGTGAAGAGCTGCGTCAGCAGGTTTCTTCAGTGGCAATAACCGGTGCTGAGAAAATTCTCAAGCGCGAAGTTGATGCCAAAGCTCACGCCAGTATCCTCGATGAACTGATTGCGAAGATATAGGAACGTAAGATGTCTGAACAAGTCACGGCAGCACGTCCTTATGCCAAAGCAATATTCGAACTTGCTAAAAAAAGTTCGAACTATGGCGTATGGTCCGAGCGTTTGAAATTTCTTGCAGGTGTAGTGGCTGACAAAAACGTCGCCGCCGCTCTTCAACAGCCGGAGAGCACGTCAGCTGATCGTGCAAATCTGGTTGAGAAAATTGCCGCTGATAAACTCGATGCAGAAAGCACCAATATGGTGCGTCTGCTGGCTGAGAACGGCAGGCTCGGTTCGATGTCGTCTATTTCAGACTTGTATGAAGAATACCGTGCCAAAGATGAAGGCACACTCGAAGCGCATGTAACATCGGCTATCGAGCTTGATGAAAATTATCGCAACAAGCTGGCTGAAGCGCTTGCGAAAAAGTTTGACAAGAAAATAAACATCGTCAATACCGTTGATGAGTCCCTGATTGCAGGTGCGATTATCACAGCAGGTGATGTGGTCATCGACGGCTCAGTGAAAGGCAAGCTCGCACAGCTTGACAACAATTTAAGCGCATAGTGAAGGCACTATGGGCTACCGGATTATTCTAGAGGACGACCCTTATGCAACTTAACCCATCCGAAATCAGTGAGCTGATCAAAGAACGGATAGGTAACTTCGAAGCGACTGCTGAAGCGCGCACCGAAGGTACAATCGTGAGTCTCTCCGATGGTATTGTTCGAATTCATGGCTTAACAGACGTTATGTCTGGTGAGATGCTTGAGTTTCCGGGCAACACTTTTGGACTGGCACTTAACCTTGAGCGCGACTCGGTAGGTGCGGTAATTCTGGGTGCATACGGACACATCACTGAAGGTGACAAGGTTCGTTGTACCGGCAAAATTCTTGAAGTGCCGGTAGGTGACGCATTGCTTGGTCGCGTCGTTAACGCACTGGGTGAGCCTATCGACGGCAAAGGCCCGATCGCTACCGATCTCACCTCGCCAATTGAAAAAGTAGCACCTGGTGTTATCTGGCGTAAGTCGGTTGACCAGCCGGTTCAGACCGGTTTGAAATCAATCGACTCCATGGTGCCAATTGGCCGTGGACAGCGTGAGCTGATCATTGGTGACAGACAGACCGGTAAAACTGCTGTTGCTATTGATGCGATTATCAACCAGAAAGACACAGGCATTAAATGTATCTATGTTGCGGTTGGTCAGAAGCAGTCGACTATTGCAAACGTGGTAACCAAACTCGAAGAGCACGGCGCTCTGGCCAACACCATTGTTGTTGCTGCCGGTGCATCAGAGTCTGCAGCGATGAACTTTATTGCTCCATACTCCGGTTGTTCCATGGGTGAATACTTCAGAGACATTGGTGAAGATGCACTGATTGTTTATGATGATTTAACCAAGCAGGCCTGGGGTTATCGTCAGGTGTCACTGCTGCTGCGTCGTCCGCCAGGTCGTGAAGCCTATCCAGGTGACGTTTTCTACCTCCACTCAAGATTACTTGAGCGCGCGGCACGAGTCAGTGAAGCCTATGTAGAAAAAGAAACCAACGGACGCGTTAAGGGCAAAACCGGCTCTTTGACAGCACTGCCAATCATTGAAACGCAGGCGGGTGACGTATCGGCTTTCGTACCGACAAACGTTATTTCAATCACCGACGGTCAGATCTTCCTTGAGAGTGATCTGTTCAACGCCGGTATTCGTCCGGCGATCAACGCCGGTTTGTCAGTATCACGTGTGGGTGGTGCGGCACAAACAAAAATTATCAAGAAGCTCGGTGGTGGTATTCGTCTGGCATTGGCTCAGTATCGTGAACTTGCGGCATTCGCACAGTTCGCCTCAGATCTTGATGAAGCAACACGTAAGCAACTTGAGCGCGGGCAGCGCGTTACCGAACTCATGAAGCAGAAGCAGTACTCGCCACTGAATGTTGGTGAAATGGCTGTTTCACTTTATGCAGCCAATGAAGGTTATCTCGACAACCTCGAGATCAACAAGGTCGTACCTTTTGAGGAAGGTCTGCATGCTCATGTTCGTTCCGGTCATCAGGGCATTCTGGACAAAATAAATGAATCCGGTGACTACAACGACGACATCGAAGCCGGCATAAAAGCCGCAATTGATGACTTCGTTGCCAACGGCGTCTACTAAGACACGTACTCACTGGAACAATTGGTTTGAGAGACTGACATGGCCGGCGCAAAAGAAATACGCACCAAGATCAAGAGTATCCAAAATACTCAAAAGATCACCAAAGCAATGGAAATGGTTGCGGCAAGTAAAATGCGTAAAGCACAGGATCGCATGGAAGCCACGCGACCCTATGCCACCAAGATTCGCGAAGTAGTGAGTCATGTGGGCGCAGGTAACGTTGAGTACAAGCACCCGTATCTGATTGAAAAATCAGATGTAAAAAGAGTCGGTTATATCATTGTATCTACCGACCGTGGTTTATGCGGTGGTTTAAATATCAATGTTTTCAAAAAAGCAGTGGCGTCGATGAAGCAGTACTCAGACGCCGGCGTTGAGATCGACGTATGCACTATCGGTAAAAAGGCACAGAGTTTTTTCCGTCGCCTGGGCAGCAACATCGTTGCGGACAAAGCCGATTTAGGTGATGCACCAAAAATTGCTGATATCACAGGCACTATAAAAGTCATGCTCGATGCCTATGATGAAGGCAGGATCGATCGCTTGTATCTGGTGGAAAACGATTTCGTAAATACCATGACGCAGACACCTAAAGCCGGGCAATTGATACCCACCGTTCCGGATACCGATGAACGTCTGTCTCATCACTGGGATTACCTCTACGAGCCTGACTCCAAAGAGGTAATTGATGAGCTCATGAAACGTTACATCGAGTCTATTGTTTATCAGGCAGTAGTAGAAAACACAGCCTGTGAAATGGCAGCGCGAATGGTTGCAATGAAAAGCGCCACTGATAACGCCGGTGACATCATCGACAACCTGCAACTGGTTTATAACAAAGCCCGTCAGGCAGCGATAACTCAGGAAATTTCCGAGATCGTTGGTGGTGCGGCAGCCGTCTAGACAGATGCGCAAACAGATTAACTTTAAAGAATTGGCAATCGGGGAACATAAATGAGTTCTGGATCAATAGTTGAAATCATCGGTGCGGTAGTAGACGTAGAATTCCCGCGCGATGCAGTGCCTAAAATTTACGATGCACTCCTGGTCGATGGTACTGAAACCACGCTTGAAGTGCAGGGTCAGCTTGGTGATGGTGTTGTACGCACCATTGCGATGGGTTCCTCTGAAGGTCTTCGTCGCGGCGTAGATGTAAACAACACGGGCGCACCTATTTCAGTGCCGGTTGGCGAAGCGACGCTTGGTCGTATCATGGATGTACTTGGCAACCCGATTGATGAAGCAGGCCCGATTGGCACAGAAGAACGTTCACCGATTCATCGTGCGGCACCCAGCTATGCAGAGCAGGCAGGTTCAACTGAACTGCTTGAAACCGGGATCAAGGTGATCGATCTGCTTTGCCCGTTTGCAAAGGGCGGTAAGGTCGGACTGTTCGGTGGTGCGGGGGTTGGTAAGACCGTAAACATGATGGAACTGATTCGTAACATCGCAATCGAGCACTCCGGTTACTCGGTATTTGCTGGCGTAGGTGAGCGCACCCGCGAAGGTAATGACTTCTACCATGAAATGAAAGAGTCAAACGTACTCGATAAGGTATCACTGGTTTATGGCCAGATGAATGAACCACCGGGTAACAGACTGCGAGTAGCATTGACCGGTCTGACAATGGCGGAGTTTTTCCGTGACGAAGGTCGTGACGTTCTGATGTTTATCGATAACATCTATCGTTACACACTGGCTGGAACCGAGGTATCGGCGCTGCTTGGTCGTATGCCGTCAGCGGTTGGATACCAGCCTACATTGGCAGAAGAAATGGGTGTACTTCAGGAACGTATTACATCAACTAAAACCGGATCGATTACCTCGATTCAGGCCGTATACGTACCGGCGGATGATTTAACCGATCCGTCACCAGCGACCACGTTTGCTCACCTTGATGCGACGGTTGTACTGTCACGTAACATTGCAGAACTGGGTATTTATCCGGCGGTTGATCCACTTGATTCAACTTCACGTCAGCTCGATCCACTGGTTATCGGTTCCGAGCACTATGACACGGCGCGTGAAGTACAAAACACCTTACAACGCTATAAAGAACTGAAAGATATTATCGCGATACTCGGTATGGACGAGCTGTCCGAAGAAGATAAACTCGTTGTAGCACGTGCCCGTAAGGTTCAGCAGTTTCTGTCGCAGCCATTCTTTGTAGCGGAAATCTTCACCGGTTCACCTGGTAAGTACTGCTCACTGAAAGACACGATTGCGGGCTTTAAAGGAATCTGTGCCGGTGAGTATGATCACCTGCCCGAGCAGGCGTTCTACATGGTTGGCCCGATTGAAGAAGCACTCGAAAAAGCCAAGACGATTTAAAGCGAAAGTACCGCCAAAGAGTTCAGGAGCGTAATTAGTGGCTAACACAATGCAAGTAGATATCGTCAGCGCAGAAGAAGCAGTCTTCTCAGGCGAGGCGACAATGCTGGTTGTCTCTGCTGCTGCCGGTGATGTCGGTATCGCACCTGGTCACGCGGCATTTATCTCGCCGATCAAGCCGGGTGATATTGCTATTCACACAGAGGGCGAAGAGCAGCATATTTATGTTTCCGGTGGCATTGTTGAGGTACAGCCACATGTGGTCACCGTGTTGGCGGATACCGCTATACGCGGCGGTGACCTTGATGAGGCCGAAGCGGAAGCCGCAAGAGCTCGTGCCGAAGAACAAATGAAAGACGCGGTTGGTACGCCTGACTACGCTGCCGCTGCGGCCGAACTTGCAGAAGCATCTGCCAGATTGTCTGTGTTGAAGAAGATCAGGGATGTTGGTCGTTAGGTCTTACCAATGTTTCCGGCGCTGTAGTTAAACCGGAACACCAGATTTTGCTGAATAATAAAAGCTCGCACTTGTTGCGGGCTTTTTGTTTTTTGGCAGTAAGCAATAATCCTGTGTGGTGATCAACCAAGGCTACGTGAGAATTTCATGAAAAATCAGACTCGGGTTGTGGTCATTGGTGGTGGTATCGCAGGCTGTTCTACACTTTATCATCTGACCCGCGAGGGATTGAGTGATGTTGTATTGGTGGAGCGCAACGAACTGACCTCCGGTACAACCTGGCATTCTGCTGCACAGGTTACTAATTTTGGCGCCAATCAGACCATGGTGGGACTGAAAACTCATTCCATAGCACTTTATAAAGAACTATCGGAAGATCCGGAATACCCGATCAACTACCACCATGCGGATGGTGGAATCCGACTCGCCAATACAGAAGAACAAATGAATGGTTATCGCCACTTTGTCAGTATGGCAAAGGGCATGGGAGTAGATTTTGAAGTGATCGATGCACAGGAGTGCGCGCGGCGTCATCCATTGATCTCAACAGAAAACCTTCTTGGTGGATTATGGGATCCACTGGATGGTGATATTGATCCTGCCCAACTCTGTCAGGCACTTGCACGTCGTGCACGATTGGCGGGAGCTGAGATTTATCGCAATACTCCGGTGACGGACCTGACTCAACATGCTGATGACAGCTGGACGGTACATACGCAAAGCGGTGATATTAATTGTGAGATAGTGGTCAATGCCTGTGGCTATCGGGTAAACGAAGTTGCTGCAATGATGGGTGTTCAACATCCGGTAGCCTCAATGGAGCATCAGTACTTTGTTACTGAAACTATTCCCGCCATTGAGCAAGCCGACCATCGTATGCCTCTGCTGCGCTGTCCGATCAGCGATTACTACTGCCGGCAGGAAAAAAACGGTCTGCTGGTTGGCTTTTATGAACAGAACTGTAAAACATGGGGAATGAATGGTATCGACCCTGACTTTGTCAACGCACTCTGTCCCGATGATATGGATCGGGTGATGGATGTACTCGAAGGTGCGTTTGCCAGAATGCCTGCTTTGATGGATGCCGGTATTCATTCAATTGTTAATGGTCCGATCACTTACACCATAGATGGTGCACCACTGGTGGGACCCATACCGGGTAAGCGTAATGCATTTTGTATTGTCGGTCTTCGAGCGGGCCTTGGAGAGGGTGGTGGTCACGGTTGGTTGCTGGCTCAGCAGATCGTACACGGTGAAGCCTGCTATGACACCTGGGTAACTGATCCGCGCCGCTTTACAGGTCATGCAAACGTTGAACTGACAGCGCTTAAGGCCATTGAGGATTATCAAAATGAATTTAGATTTCACCTTCCTCATGAACACCGTCCCGCGGGACGACCCGCCAAGACCACAGCGCTTACTCAGACTCTGGCGGCAATGGGAGCCGAGTTTGGTGTCGTCAATGGTTGGGAGCGGGTTGCCTACTTTAAGCCTGCAGATGATTTTAAGGAAACACACAGCTTCCGTTACAACGAAACCTTCGATGTGATTGGTGCTGAAGTCTCAGCCATACAATCTTCAGTTGGCATGACTGAAGTCAATGGATTCAACCGTTTCGAAATCAGCGGTCCGGGGTGCTATGACTGGCTCGACAGACTGGTGTGTAGTCGCGTGCCTCGCAAACCAGGCAAGGTGGGACTGACCTATCTTTTAAATGAGCACGGTAATATCAAAGGTGAAGCAACGCTTGCCTGTCTTGGTGAAGATCGTGTCTGGTATGGATCTGCTGCAGCGTCCGAGTTTCACGATATGGATTGGCTCAACAGGTGGCTACCCGATGACGGTTCTGTTCAGATCAGATCACTGACCAATGACTGGACCATTCTGGTTATCGCAGGGCCGAAGGCTCGTGATGTGTTATCTGAAGTCTCAAGAGGTGATTGGTCAATAGAAGCGTTTCCGTGGTTGTCGGTACGAGAGGCTTATATCGGTATCGTGCAGGCAGTGGTTATGTCGGTGAGTTTTTCCGGTGAGCTGGCCTATGAGATTCATGTACGTAACAGCCAGCTTTATGCAGCATTTCTTGTTTTACAGGCGGCAGGCGAGGGCCACGGCATGACTTTATTCGGTAGTCATGCGGTAGAGTCGATGCGTCTTGAAAAAGGCTATCGTCACTGGAAAGCTGATCTTATAACTGAATTTGATCCTTACGAAAGTGGTCTGGAAAAATTTGTACTGATTGACAAGCCGGATTTTATTGGCAAAGCAGCGTTGCTTGAGCACCTGGATAATGGTCCAAGACGAAAGTTTGTTTCATTAGTACTCGATTGCACGCACGCATCTGCTCACAGCGGCGACAGTATTGTGTTAGCGGATGGCACTTGTATTGGAACAATCACATCGGCGGGCTGGGGTTATCGCACCAACAAGAACATAGCCATGGGCTTTGTCGATATTGGTTATGAGTCAGTGGGGTGTGAAATATTTGTGGAAGTGATTGGAGAGGCTGTTGCAGCTGTGGTGGTAGAGCCGGATCTTTACGATCCGGCCTATGCACATGTACGTGGCTGATTAATAATGAGGAGCAAACTGCGCTTTGCAATTAGAACCTGGTGCGGCCACTTACAAAGCCTCGGCCTCTAAAACCGCCTCGGCTTCTAAAGCCACCTCGGCTTCTAAAGCCTCGGTTTCTAAATTTGCTGCCTCTGAACCCGCCCCGGAAGCCACCGCGAAATCCACCTCGGAAGCCACGTCCAAAACCGATACTTACGCTGGTAAACGGATACAGATAGTAGCCACCGTATGGATAACCTCTTCGGGTGCTGTATCTGTTCCTTGCTAAGCTGGCTACTGTTGCTGCAGACCACAGTTGATGATTGACGACGGCTACTAATGGATAGTTGTAATCGACGTCTGCGATCTTTCGCGTCTCGCTGCCATTCACTATTCCGGTGATAGTGATTGATCGGCCTTTGGTGTACTCAAGCGGATCGAGGAATCCCGGTACCACGGCAATGAAGCGACCTGTGGAATTGTCTCTCAGGTCGGGCAGACCGCTCTGGTGCAAGGGACGATCGATTATTTCAACCCAGGTTTCATCTTCACGGTTTTCGATTCCAATAACAGAGCCGCCCCAGGTAACCTCTGCGTTTTCGTGTAGCTCTGGTTGCTCACGTACTGCGGAGACCTTTGTGGCATTATCGGTTTGACCGATACTTTGTTCGGACGGTCCTGTTGCGCAGCCAGATAATATGACTGCGAATGCCAGCAGCGGCACCAGTTTGTTGCGTATTTTTCGGATAGTTGTTGTCATGGCAAGTTCCTTACTGTCAGGCCCGAATGTTTATTCAGGCTCAAACCAGTTATCAGTATACGGCTTATGACAGTCAGAATCAGCGAAGTATCCACAGCATTCAGGATCTTATGTAAATTTATTGTCTTGTAGTAAGCGTACGTTCAGGAACATAACAGCGATCAACCGGATTTTTTGGTTTTATACGGCAGTAGAGAGATCGATAGTCTGATTTGTTTCCCTGTTAACTTATCCTGGCCACTGTACATAGCTGATCAAATTTAACTGCAGATCTTCATAGCCAATCATGGCGGACCCGCTCGATAGTATCCGGTAGCAGGTAGTGATCGACACGGTTACGTACATGCCTGATCAGATTCTGATCGGTATTCTCTGCAGACCAGTCTTCGGTATTTTCAGTGTGATGTTTGTTTTGTTTTAAGTCACCAGCGCTTTCGACGCGCCATTTTGCACACCAGGTTATTGACCATAACCACATCAGTCGCCGCATTGGCAGTAGATAGGGCTGCCAGCTTTCAGCCAGATTGGATGGCATTGCATCCAGCCATGTCTGATAGAACGCTTTAATTTGTGCATCGGTCAATTCTGAATAGCTTGCAGTGTCCCAGGTTGTGGAGGTGTACAAACTGGCATGCGCAAGATCGAATCCGGCTCCGCCGTATCGACCTTTTTCAAGATCCACCAACCATGCGTGCTGATTATTATCGACGATGAAATTACCCGGATGTGCATCAAAGGAAATCAGCGCAACCGGTGACACGGGCAGATTGCTGACATCGTGATTGGCAGCATTCAGCTCTGTTTGTATCTGGCTTAGTGAATCGGCTTCAAGTTCGGCGGTTTGCAGATACTCGGCTTGCGTCAGTACTTCTTCAAGAGTTTCACGCATCGGGTCTGCCTGATCGACTAGCGGCGCACGGTCAGTGTGCACCGGCAAGGGCAACTGATGAATAGCTGCTAACGCCTTTGCCACGAAAGCCATATCGTCCGGTGCCGTCAGTGTGTTGCCATAGATACGGTCAACAAGCAGCGCTCCCATGGGTACGGACTCGTCAGGTGTTATTGCAAAGTGGCATTTCGGTGTGTGTCCGCTGCTGCTCATGCGTTCAAAACAGGTTTGCTGGTATCTAAGGTTGCGGGCGGCATCTAACCGCATCTGGCTTTGGCGCGGCACACGTAACAGCCAGTCGGTGCCGTCTACGATGACATGATCATGGGCCAGACCACTGGTTGGCATGACTTGCAATGCACTAAGTGGTACATCTGCGAGATCACGGATAGCATGATGCAATGCAGGCAGAAGTTTGTTGAGATCTGACATTATCAGGGTGTTCCTGGCGCGCAAGAGCACATTAGCTGTAGTACCAGCGATGCAGTGTTGCCGGTTTCACGCCTGCAAGGAAGAGGCATAAAAAAATTAGATTCTGTGCGCAACGCTTTACATAACCGTGCTGCTGATAATGCTGTGCGGAGGTTTTTAATGGCACGCCAATGCGTTTGAGCCTGTCCCGAGTGATTCGTCGAGCCAGGTGAACATCCTCCATTAACGGTATATCGGGTACGCCACCACAGGCCGTGAGTAAACTGGCGGGAATCAATAAACCCTGATCACCATAGGGTAATCCCAATAGATGACATCGCCAGTTGACCAGACGCTCAAGAATCCTTGCCAGTCGATCACTGCTATCCAAATGGAAGTCAAAGTAGCCGGCCTTATCAGTATCCGGGGTGTCGCTTACAAATTGCGTGATTGCTTTATCCCAATCTCCGGTCAATATTGAGTCTGCGTGTAACAGTAAGTACCAGGGAGTCTGAAGGTGTTCAATCCCAAGGCGTATCTGATAACCGCGACCCGGCCTGTCTGATTCGATCAAATCGACATTTGCAATTTCACCGGTAACGTCTGACAGGTCGGTAGATCCGGAATTCACCACAACAATCTGATGCGATAGATTTGTATCCGAGAATTGCTGTAACAATTCGTATAAGTGATCGCCTGCGTGACGTACCGGTATCACCACGCCGAGTTCAGCCGATTGGCTTTGTGAGGTTGTCAGCATCGTTGGGTAGAAATTAATCGAGTGTCAGGAGTTGTGATTACGTTGTGTCCGGAAAATCAAGTTATTATACCCGGGTGGAAATTAACGCAGGCAATAAAACGTGTAAAAAATCAGCTATCTATCGCAGGCAGGATTGTGACACAACTCATTGTTGTTCACCCATAGTATTAGGATGTTGTATTCAAATAGTTTTTTTCAAAAGGGAGCTTTTTTGATCGTCTATGTTCTAACCCTGACTATTCACGAAATCGACGGCATCTCACTTGATCTTTGATTCCACAGCAAATTTTTTCTTTTGTAAATATCAGTAAGTATTCAACGCAAGAAGAAAATTCACTGTGAAACCAAATCTCTGCGCGATATGCTCGCCAATTCATGAATAATCCGGGCTAATAATTTAGTATTTTCTCCTGATCAAACAATCCGTTTCGATCCTTCGCACAGGTATCTTACAATGTCAGGCCCTTTGAAGGGAGTGAAAGTAGTTGATCTGACCTCGGTCATATCCGGCCCGTTGGCAACTATGATACTGGCGGATCAGGGGGCCAATGTTATCAAGGTGGAGTCGCCGCAAGGAGACCACTCCCGCCGGGTTGCAACCCGGCGTGGTGGATTTTCAGCATCTTTTTTAAACAATAACCGAAATAAGCGCTCTATAGTTCTGGACTTAAAAAATCCTCAGGGACTGGATGTATTGAAACGTATTATCGCTGACGCAGACGTATTTATTCAAAACTTCCGTCCGGGAGTTGCTGAACGCATAGGAGTCGGTGAGCAGGCTTTACGAGCTATCGTCCCTGATCTGATCTATGTTTCTGTCTGTGGTTTTGGTTTCGAAGGTCCTTATTCGCAGAAGCCGGTTTTTGATCCCTTGATTCAGGCGGTATCGGGTCTGACAACTGTTCAGGCCGGTTCCGATGAAGCGCGTCCACGGTTGGTGCGGACTATTGTTCCCGATAAAGTCACCGCTATTCAAACTTCGCAGGCAATTACGGCTGCACTTTTTGCAAAGCTGAAAAACGGACAGGGACAGCATATAAAAGTATCTATGATCGATACGATTGCTTTTTTCCTGTGGAGTTCGGATATGGGCGGTCATACATTTATTGGTGATGAACTGGAACAGGAAACCGCGCAATCCTTTATTGATCTTATTTATGAGACAATCGATGGATATATAAGCGTTGCGGTAGTCGCAGATAAGGACTGGCGTGGTTTGTCGAATGCACTTGAACGCCTTGATTTTCTGACTGATCCCAGGTTCAAAACTTCCGAGCTCAGAGAGGATAATAAAGATGCTCGTACAAGATTGACGCAGGAAGCCTTACTTTCGTTTAAGACTGCCGAGATACTACAAAAGCTCGAGCAGCATGACGTACCTTGCGCACCGGTACTTACTCGTCGTGAAATGCTGCGTCATCCGCAGATAGAGGCTAACCAGGTTCTGGTAAATTACCATCATCCTCAGGCGGGAGAACTGCGTCAGGCGCGTCAGCCGGCAATGTTTTCTACCTCCGGTAACACCGAATTTCGGCCTGCGCCTCAACTGGGAGAACATACTTATGAGATTTTGCGTGAGGTTGGTTATAGTGATGCCGAGATTGAATCTTTATCCGGCGACAATGCTGTTGTCGTTCATGGCAGCAAAACATGATTGATCTTTATTACTGGCCGACTCCAAACGGATGGAAAATATCTATAGCGCTGGAAGAGCTCGAGCTTGAATACAAAACTCATCCGATTGATATTGGTGTGGGTGATCAATTCAGTGAAGAGTTTCTAACTATTAGTCCCAACGCTAAAATGCCAGCCATTGTGGATCATGCGGTTGAAGGTGAGCCTGTTAGCGTGTTCGAGTCAGGCGCTATACTTTTCTATCTGGCCAATAAAACAGGCAGGCTGATGCCGCAAGATGATAGAGGCAGAAAAGAAACTCTCGAATGGTTATTCTGGCAGACTGCCAATCAAGGTCCGTTGGCAGGGCAACTCAGTCATTTTGTCAATTATGCACCTGAGGGACAGGAATACGCGAGGCAACGTTACCTGGGAGAGTATCAGCGCAACCTTGCAGTGCTGGAGCGAAGATTAACTAATCGGGATTATCTTCTTGGTGAGTACTCGATTGCCGACATCATAGCGTTTCCGTGGGTGCTAATTGCAAAACCACTGACAGCATCACTTGAGGAATTTCCAAGGCTTAAAGCATGGCGTGGACGTATAAAAGAACGTCCAGCAGTAATACGTGGTGTTAATTTACTAAAAGACAGACAAAATCGTGGCCAGCATAATGTGCAAAATAATAAAGTGTTGTTTAATCAGAGCGCTGAGCACTTCTTACGCCCGAGTAGCAAAGATGTATAAACTAATAATCGGATTATACGTTGAATATACGTAATCGGGTTTACTGCTAAATTAAAGAAAATATAAATTGTCTATTTCTACCTTATTTTCCACATTCCGTCGTCGATTGCTTGTTGCAACAGTAATTTGGATTTTATTCTGGCCAATATTCTGGTTTATAAGAATTGGCGATATAACCGGTGCTAAGTCGTGGTTCTGGATAATCGGTGAACTAAATTATCCTATTGCCGCATTCAGTTATTACATCGTTGATGAAATGGTTGAACAGGCGATCAAGATCGGTTGGAAAATATTTCTGCTCAGCGCTGTGCTGGTTGCAGCTGCAATGCCATTTTTCTATAAATGGTTTGGTTTTAAAATGGCAGTATTGCTGGAGGCTGTAGTTACCGGATATTTAACATAGTCAAAGTGCCTTGACTCACTTGTCATCTCATCTCGTTCGGCGTCTTGGTAACTTGGTTATTTTTGTAGCCGTAATTACTTTTAGTGTTTTGTCTAAAAGATATTGCAATATACTCTCTCGCAGTAGATTTACTCATTCATCATAATAAAAATCTAAGTCTACATAGACTTGATTCTCTTCCCGCAATAACCATTAGTAATTCTTTATTGGATTATCGTATAACTTAAAACTGTGAGTATTCACACGTTGTTTTAGTACCTGTTCTCGCATCGTTGAAAATAGTTATAGCTAAAAGGAATGCGCTTCTACTTGAAAAAGAACAATTTTGCTATCAGTACACAGCTTAAATTTATTGAATGTTAAAAACATTTAAAAATGGCTAATTATGCCGATGTTTTCGTATACATAAAAATAAATATTTACGTTATTAGTTGAATATAGTTGCCGAAGGATTTTCTTGATGAAGCCGTTTTATAATCTGCATAAAGGCTTGCTGCTATATGTTGCTGCGCATGTCCTTTTGTTATTCTGGTTAAGTATCAGTTTTCTGATGGATGCATACTCGCAAAAACGTGATGCGAGATTTCTTGAATACTATTTACAAACGGAAGAAAAAATACGTAGCGCAGCACTTGTTGTTGCAGAAGAACAATCTGCCACCTATTGGCTGACTGCCTTCGATGAATTAATTACGCCATCTCATACGCTCTCAAACGCGCGCGCCAGAACAGACAATGCTCTGACTGAGCTTA
Source organism: uncultured Granulosicoccaceae bacterium (assembly GCA_964550655.1). Classification (GTDB taxonomy): domain Bacteria; phylum Pseudomonadota; class Gammaproteobacteria; order Granulosicoccales; family Granulosicoccaceae. Next base: position 2,467 of record CAZKAQ010000015.1, on the reverse strand, counting down.
GATCTCATCAAGAAAATATTCTCGCTCTGCCCCGGTATGCCGATCATCTGAAGTTCCGCCGAGATCAACTGGAAAATCTTACGGATCAATTAAGCATCAGTATTGAGGAAATTGGATCACAAAGAGACTTAATTGATGAAAATTTCAATCTACCAATAGATTTTCGTAACACTGAAATAGAATTGCAGGGATTAAATTACTATCATAATCTAATAGAAAAAATGGAAATGTTTCGTCATGCATCTACTTATATATCTTCTTATCAATCGCATACTATAGAGAATATGTTTGTTATTTCTAATGCGGCATCTCACCTGAAGTTATCAAACCAACTGATGTCATCGTTATATGAAACATATCTGGTGACAGGTAATGTTCCGAGGGGCGAGTTTATTAATCGGGTGAATGTAAATCTTATAAAGATGAAACAGGGTTATGAGACTATTAAATTAACAGATTCATACGCTGGTATAAATAAGGAGCTTGATCTGTTGGCATTGGAATTTGTTAACTGGTATGAAAATTCGTACTTTCCTGCTGTCAATGCTATTTCTGTAGCTATGGCTAATAACATTAAAGCAGATCTTAGTCGAGATGAGTGGAAATATCTTTTCAGAGGTATGTCAGATTATTCAGGGCGTATTCTTGATCTTGCCGGTAAGGTGAACAAACAAAAGATTGGTCTTGTAGATCAGAAAACGATCAGAAATATGATTATTGATGTGCTGGTAGTATTGTTTTGCATCACTTTTGTATTTGTAGCTATATGGGCCATTAGAAGAGTAAACCACCAGGCCACCCACGATGACCTGACTGGCTTGTCTAACAGAAGATTATTTGTTGGTAAAAGTGAGAGTATATTAAGTTCGACCTCACAGGAGGCCGTAGCACTAATCAAAGTAGATATAAGTAAGTTTAAAGTAATAAACGATAGCGTTGGTCAGTCTTGCGGTGACGAACTGCTGCGTCAGGTTGCACAGAGACTAATCAAATCATTCAAAAAATCAGCCCTGACCTCAAGAATTGGCGGTGATGAATTTGCGATTCTTGTTCGCGAATGCAAAAAGGAAGAAGCCGGTTCGGTAGCACAGAAAGTAGCCGATGAATTGTCCGGGCAGTATTTACTGGAGCACCACACTTTGAATTTAAAAACCTGTGTTGGATTTGCCTGCAGTCCTATCGACGCAAAGACCAGTGAATGTCTTATAACTTACGCAGATCTGGCCCTGGAAGAATCCAAGCGCACTGGTCCAGGTACCGTTATTGGTTTTAATCCATCTATTGCACAGGCGTTCAATGAACGCCAGGTGATGGAGGCGGAACTTGGTTTTGCACTGGAGAGAAACGAATTCGAACTTCATTATCAGCCACAGGTAGACGTAGAAAAGCAGGTTGTAGATGGAGTAGAGGCCTTGATACGCTGGCGCCATCCAACCAGAGGTCTCGTCTCACCTTTTCACTTTATCTCAATTGCTGAAGATGCTGGTATGCTGCCCGCTATCGGGGAGTGGGTGATCAATGAAGCGGCGCGTCAGTCATCAGTCTGGAAGCGAGAGTACGGACTTGATCTGCGCGTTTCAGTAAATGTCTCCGCTCATCAGTTTGTGGAGGGTGATCTGGTTGAAATTGTTAAAAGGGCACTGGCCAGAGATGATATCGATCCGGCAAATTTTGAGATTGAAATAACAGAATCGGTTGCGATGTTCGATATTAAAAGTGTTGTTAATAAACTTAACTTACTGCATAAATTCGGAGTACGTATAGCGCTGGATGATTTTGGCACAGGCTATTCATCTCTTAGCTACTTGCAGGATCTGCCTCTTGATACTTTGAAGATTGACCGATCTTTTGTTACCAAACTCGATGATAGTAATTGCTCACAAATACCATTGTTGGAAAGTATTGCTTTAATGGCTCAGAAACTCGAATTGCATACCGTAGCTGAAGGAGTAGAGACGAATAATCAGTTACAACAGGTATGTGCGCTTGGGATTGATACCATACAAGGGTATTATTATTCAAAACCTGTTTGTGCTTCTGAATTGCCCGCAGATGTCAAAGCTATAGATAGTGCTTGTTCGCTGGCAAATGCAGCCTGATCACCGTTGCCAATCAGGCTTTATTTTTACAGACTATCCGGACTGATATAAAGTTTAGCTTTATCTGGGGGTACAGTATGTGCTAGTTTAAAGCTTCCATTAGCAACATAAAAGGAGGTGATCACATGTCTAGTGTTTTGCAACGGGCTGATCAGCTCTGGGTACTACGTTAAGGTAAAAAATATTTACCTTAACAGTACTCTATCAAGGTTGGTTACCCGGCCTGGAAACACGGGCCACCCCTTAGGGGTGGCCTTTTTCTTTTATAGTTCACTGAAACATTTGTGAAGCTCTGGCTTTCGAGTCTCACTAGCCTGCATTATTCATGAGGATTCGGCACCCAGAGTCGTTATCGCTAAACAGGTCGC
>CAZKAQ010000014.1:0-50136 GCA_964550655.1 uncultured Granulosicoccaceae bacterium | reverse complement strand
GGCTAGGAGTCTGCGCGGCAGAACCTCTGCTACTGCGAACGTACCCTGACGGTGCGTTTTTATCGATCATTTTCGTTGCGTATGAATAACTATGCGCCTTAAATGATCGTAAAAACGCCCTCGCCATGGCGCGTTCTCGCTACACAGACTTCTGCCGCGCAGACTCCTAGTGGGCTGTGCGGGAAGTTCGGTAACAAACTTTTCACAGCCACAGTCGTCAGAGCAAGGCGAAAAAATGCAGGCATAGCAGGGCCTACGTCGAATTTTTTTAACGCAGCTATGGCGGCTGTGGCTTCGATCCGTGTTACCGAACTTTCCAAACAGCCCACTGAAGTCAAAGCCAGGATCGCTACAACCTCAAGCCGAATTAACCACCGGAGGCGTCTTGCGATTCGGGTAACAGGCACAGCAGATTTCACATACCAGTCCATTACAACCACGCGCTGTACAATGCTCTCGACCATAAAAAATAATCTGTAAATGCAGTTTGTTCCAGCTAAGCTCTGGAAACAGTTTTTTCAGATCTTTCTCGGTTTGATCAACATTTTTACCTTTACTCAAACCCCATCGCTGTGCCAGTCGGTGTATGTGAGTGTCAACCGGAAATGCAGGCACTCCGAATGCCTGGCTCATGACAACAGATGCCGTCTTGTGTCCTACCCCTGGCAAGGCTTCAAGTGCTTCAAACGATTGCGGCACAACACCATTGTGTTGATCCACCAGGATATTCGACAACTCTACAATTGCCCGCGATTTACGCGGCGAAAGACCACAGGGCTTGATAATTTTTTCCACGCTCAGGGCTTTCTTACGCGCCATATCATGTGGATTGTCAGCAAGCTTCCACAGTGCGGGTGTCACTTCATTAACCCGTTTATCTGTACATTGAGCTGACAATAATACCGCGACCAGCAAAGTGAATTCGTCAGTGTGATCGAGTGGGATCGGTGTTTCGGGGTACAGCTCATCGAGTCTTTTTCGTACATAGTCGGCACGTTCCTGCCTAAGCATCGCCGGCCCCGTTTTTAATCTCACGCGATCTTTCAACTGAAATCACATTGCGCAGTTGTCGCATCTTGTCCATCAGGGTGACCAGCTGTTCAATGCTGTTGATGTTAACGGTGATTTTCATGTGAGCCGTGAGATCAGAATCGTCGGTGCGAGTATTCAATGCAGATACAGTAACACCTTCGTTTGTAATGGCTGATGTGATGTCGCGCAACAATCCTTGTCGGTCATAGGCCACCAGCTCCAGCCCGGCCTGATACTCGCCAACAGACTCCCCGCCCCAGTCTACCTCAACCAGACGCATCTGCTCGTGAGAACGCAGATTGAGAATATTTTTACAATCACGGCGGTGTACCGTCACGCCTTTACCACGGGTGATAAAACCGACGATCGGATCATAGGGTACCGGGTTACAACAGGCAGCCATCTGCGTCAGCAAGCTTCCGACACCGCCGACTTCAATCGTATCAGCCTGACGTCTGGGTTTTCTGGTACGCGGTGCAGACTTAAGTTGATGCTCAGGTGCCAGAAGACCGTTAATCGCGGTGGCGATTTTAGAATGACTGATATCACCTCTGCCTAACGCAATATACAACTGCTCGGGTTTATCGTAGTTGAGTCGTCTGGCAAGCGATTCAAGCTCGAGCTCCTGTGCGTTAAGACGTTTGATCTCTCTCTCGACAATCAACTTACCGTCTTCAAAGTGCGTATCCTGATCGCGCACGTTAAACCACGCGCGTACTTTACCTCTGGCGCGAGTGGTTTGAAGAAAGCCGAGTGACTTGTTCATCCAGTCACGACTCGGGTTGGCAAGTTTACCTGTGAGTACTTCTATCTGATCACCGTTGATCAGCTTGTGACCAAGCTGCACGATACGGCCGTTAACCTTGGCACCACGGCAGCGATGGCCAATTTCTGTGTGTACGTGATAGGCAAAATCCAATGGTGTTGAATTGGCCGGCAGATCTACTACTTCGCCTTTTGGTGTAAAAACATAAACGCGATCTGCAAATACATCTGTATTGAACGCTTCAAGCAAATGTTCGTCATCGATCTCTCTGCTGTCGAGTAGCGTTCGCAGTGAATTAATACTTTTCTGCATACGTGAATCCTCACCGCTACCCTCCTTGTAGCGCCAGTGAGCAGCGAAGCCAAGCTCCGCTTCCTGATCCATTTCACGGGTGCGTATTTGTATCTCTACCACTTTACCCTGAGGCCCGATAATGGCGGTGTGCAACGACTTGTAGCCGTTCTCTTTGGTGTTGGCGATGTAGTCATCAAACTCACCCGGCAGGTGCTGCCAATTGCTATGCACGATACCGAGCACCGAGTAACATTCCTGCAGGCTTGAAACCAATACACGAACAGCGCGAACATCAAAAAGATCGCTAACTTCCACGCGCTTGCGCTGCATTTTTTTCCAGATGGAATACAAGTGCTTTGGTCTGCCGAGCACCTCTATACTTTTGTGACCACCGTTATGCAGTTTATCGGTTAAAAGCTCTACAAAATCACCGATATACTTTTCACGATCTTCACGACGCTCTTCAAGCGACTTTGCCACACGTCTATAGACATCAGGTTCGAGCAATCTGAAAGATAAATCTTCCAGCTGCCATTTGAGTTGCGCGACGCCAAGCCGATTCGCCAGCGGCGCATAGACATCAAGCGTCTCGCGTGCAATAAGACGGCAATCTGTAGCGGGCTCGCGCAGGAGACGTTTAATCCGGCAGACTCGAAACGCAAGCTTCACCAGTAGCGCGCGAACATCTTCAACCATTACCAGAATCAGTTGTCTGACACGCTCAGCCCGACGATTGTCTTCTGCACTGCCGTGGTTTGTGCTTTGCGCAAATTCACCGTCGCGACTGGCGACGTTAAAACTGTTGAGCCATCGGACATTTTTTATCAGCAACATCTGTGCTGCAGATACGTCCTCGGCAATTGACTCAAGCGTGACTGCATGCCTTGCCGTTGATCCGCCCAGAATAGAAGCGACAATGGTATGGTGATCAGAGCCAAGCTCTTTTAACAGCGCTGCAGCTTCAAGTCTGTCAGGCAGCGTGTCGGGACCGGTGGCTGATGCTACCAGATTTATCGTTGTCTGCAGTTGAGTAAACTGTGACTCGCTAATGCCGTCAGCACATAAATACACGAGCGCAGATGACGATGTACTAAGACGTTCAAGATCTGGTTCGTAGGAATGTCGCATAACACAGATTATACCTGTGATTGCAGTACTGTGATTGGCAACTGATTGAGTACGGGAACAGTTGCAAGTTTACCGGCGATCAAGACACCGGTTACACCTGCCAGAATACCGACCACCCACAACAGAAAGTTAAATTCGTAAGGTAACTCCATGATACGGGTAATGATAACCCAGCCGATCAAAGCGGCTACACTGGATGCTATAACCCCGGCCAGCAAGCCGATCAAGGTAAATTCACGTGTGGTACTGCCTGACAGGTAGCTGCGCGAAGCACCCAGTGTGCGCAGTATGGCGGCCTCGCGAAAACGCTCGCGACGACTGGCCAGCACCGATGCCCAGAGCACCAGAACTCCGGCCATTAAGGTAAACAAAAACACATATTGAACCGCAAGCGCTGCGCGATCAATAATGCCCGTCACCCGCTTTAACATGGTACCGATCTCAAGTGCTGAAACACCGCTGAATTCTGAAACCAGTTCACGAACAAACTCGCCCTGCCGATCCGGCACATACACACTAGTGACAAAACTCGCGGGCTTGTCATCAAGACCCAATGGAGTACCGACAACAAAAAAGTTAACTGCAAATGACTCCCATTCAACTTCTCGCAGGTTGCTTATTTCACCGACGATAATTTTATCGGCAATGCGAAACTGCAGTTTGTCACCGATTTCAACACCGATATCATCGGCAAAATCTTCTTCGACAGAAAACATCGGGGCATCTACGCTGTCATCCCACCAGTGACCCGATATTATTTTATTATCCGGTCGTGGCTCGGCCAGATAAGATAAATTGAAATCACGTTCGGCAAAGCGTTCTCCGCTGCGATCATCGAATTTAATTTCGGCAACCGGTTTGTCGTTAATCGATTCGAGCCGCGCCCTGATCATTGGATATAACGTGTCATTCTGCACATTGCGCTGTGACAAAAATGCTTTAACAGCAGGCACTTCTTCAGGCTGAATATTTACCAGAAAAAAGTTTGGTGCGTCATCGGGAATTTGTCTCTGCCATGCATCGAGCACATCGGTACGCACCAGCGTCAGTAAAAGAATAGCCAGCAAGCCGATACTAAATGCTGTGATCTGCAAACTGACGCTGTCGGGCCGACGGCGAAGACTCTCAAGCGCACGGCGCATCGCGGCAGATTTAACCCGTACAGACAGCGCTATCAGGAGTCGGGAAACAGCCATTAGAATCCCGATCACCAACAACATACCAACTAAAAGTAAAAGGCCGAGTCGCCAGTCACGCGTTAGCCAGACCAGCAATAAACCCAATGCCAGAAACGCGCTCGACACGGCCAGCAAGGTTGAAGGTTTTGCGACTGGCAGGTCGCGTCGCAGCACCTGAAGCACCGGGGTATCAATAGCACGCACCAGCGACGGCAGACAGAAACCAACCAGTGCCAGCACAGCGCACATCAGGCCGCCCAGCAAGGGTGTTAAAGAAGCCGAAGGCAGCTCTGCAGCAAACCATTGACCCAGTAGCGACGACAACACGAACTGCGCCAGATAACCCACAATACAACCGATGACTGTTGCCATCAGCGCAATAAGACCGAGACGTATCAATACAATCCGCAGTACCGTGTTACCAGACGCGCCAAAAGTTCTCATTAAGGAACCGGTGTTCATATCGCGTTCGGCTATTTGTCTTGCTGCAAGCGCTACAGCCGCTGCAGACAACAAAACAGCGACGGCTGCTGCGAGCCCCAGAAATCGTCTGGCATTAATGAGTGCTGATCGCACCGCCGGTCTGCCTTCGTCTACCGTTTGCAGTCTCAGGTTGGTATCGGTGGTGGTATCAAACCAGCTGATAAATGATTCAACATTCGACTCACTACCAGCTAACAACAAACGATAACGTGCACGGCTGCCATAACCCAGTAAACCACTATCCGGCAGATCTTCGCGGTTCATCATTAAACGCGGTGCCAGCTGAAAGGCATCGACGGATCCATCCGGTTCAAAGGCGATAAGTGCGTCAATGGTCACTTCAATATCACCGATGAAGAGCTGGTCACCAACCGCAACCTGTAACCTGCCGGCAAGCCGCGGATCAATCCATACCGAGCCTCTGGCGGGCGTATCGGTTGCCACCCGCTCTTCTGCGAAGAGCTCTTGTGTGAGTTTTAACTCACCACGCAATGGATAAGCCGGACCTACCGCCTTAACTGAAACCAGGCCGGTTTCACCCTCTTCGGTGAGTACAACACTTGGAAACTCGGTAACCTCTGTCAGCCTCAATGCGTCTTGTTCTGCACGATCGAACACATTAGCTGTGATTGGCATCGGTGAGCTGATGACTGCATCTGCTGCCAGCAAAGTTGCAGCTTGCGCTGCCATGGCACGCTCTACCCGGTTGGCGAAGAATCCAACGGAGGTAACCGCAGCCACTGATAACACCAGTGCGAAGATCAGCACCAGGTACTCTGACAAACGAAACTCGCGACGCAACTGCCGCCAGGCCAGACCAAAGTCGCGCCGCAAACCGGAACTACCGGGCGATAACACCGAACTGATACTCACTGCAGGTTGCCGTCATTCATTGAAAGCGTGCGATCACAGCGCGAGGCAAGACTCTGATCATGTGTGACCAGCACCAGGGCCGTGTTGTGTTCAGCTCGCAGTCGAAACATCAGGTCGATAATTTTATCACCGGTAGAACGATCAAGGTTGCCGGTAGGTTCATCGGCAAACAACACGCTCGGGGTCGAGACGAAGGCACGCGCCAGCGCCACACGCTGCTGTTCACCACCGGACAACTGTGCAGGCAGATGGCCCAGCCTGTGCTCAAGTCCTACAGCGGCAAGCTGTTTTAACGCCCTGCCCCTTGCATCACTAATATTCGCAAGCTCGAGTGGTAACATGACATTTTCAAGTGCACTTAAACCTGGAAGCAGCTGAAATGACTGGAACACAAAACCAACAGATCCGGCTCGTACTGCAGCACGACCATCTTCATCCAGTTCATGCAGCGGCTGATCAAGCAGTCTGATGCTACCGCTGGTAACAGAGTCCAGGCCGGCCAGTATGCCCAGCAAGGTGGATTTTCCTGAACCGGAAGGACCGACAATCGCCAACACCTCACCGGCTGCAAGATCGAGGTTCACATCGGTCAGAATGGTGAGATCTGTCTCTGCGGAGGAGACAGTTTTGCTAACATCGCGTGCAGTGATTATCAACGCCTGGGATACCTGTCGAGGAAAGTTCTGTTGAGGAAGGGCCGCTTAAAATTTAGAACCGGTTAGCCATCGCCCCGTACAGTACGTTTAATGGTAATGCTGAACATGAATAATTCAACCCGAACCATCCGGCTGCAAAATCAATTTTTGTCGCTGCTCATGCTGTTCTGGCTGGCGATCCCGAATGCCGCGGCAGATGACGCCAAAACCATACTTGTTCTTGGCGACAGCATTAGTTCTGCCTACGGACTGGCAATTGAGGACGGCTGGGTAGCACTGCTTCAAGATAATCTTGATAAGCACGAGTTTAATACAAAAATTGTAAACGCGAGTGTCACCGGAGACACCACCGGCAATGGTCTTGGCAGGTTGCCCGACTTGCTTTCGCAATACAAGCCGCACATGCTGATCATCGAACTCGGTGGCAATGACGGTTTACGGGGTTTATCCATCAAAAAGCTGCAATCAAATCTTGTTGGCATGGCAGAAATGGCTAACGATAACGGCGTACAACCGGTAATCGTCGCTGTAGAACTACCCGGTAACTACGGCCGCGCATACAACAAACTGTTCAATAGAGCCTTTATCACTGCTGCAACTGAAAGTGACGCCGCTCTGGTGTCATCTTTGTTTGACGGCATGAGCGCATTAGAAGGATGGTTTCAGCCAGACGGCATTCACCCGAGCGCAAAAGCACAGCCGGTGATGCTTGCAAACGTATGGAAGGTTATTGAGCCATTGCTTGAAGAAACGATGGCTCAGTAGGCAATCAGCCGATCTCACTGCTGTTTTGAATAACCTTGCTGACCAGACCGTATTCAATAGCTTCTTCTGTATCCATCCATTTATCGCGCTCGATATCAAGACGTACGCGGTCGATATCGGTTCCGGTACGACTGCTGATCACCTGCGCAAGTCGCTCCCGCATTTTTACGATTTGCTCGGCCTGAATAGCGATATCGGACGCACTGCCTCCGGCACCACCGGAGGGCTGATGGATTAGAAAGCGTGTATTCGGTAAGCAGAATCGATCAGCTTTCTCTGCAGCGAGAAAAATATGTGTTCCAGCACTGGCAACGTAACCGGTACCGATCACCTTAACCACCGGCTCGATGTAAGTCATTATGTCGTGAATACTGTCACCAGCCTCAACGTGACCACCCTGGCTGTTCACAAACAGATGAATAGGGTCAGAAGAATCCTCTGCCAGGGCAAGCATTTCTGCCATCACACGCTTGGCCATCTTTTGATTAATTTCCTCACAAATGAGGACTTTGCGGGCATTGAACAGCTTTTCAGCGACTGAAGCGCTCGTTTTATCTTCTTTTTGATCTTTTGACATTCAGTTCTCCGGAACGGGTCAGCCTGCGCTCAGCGCGCCAGTGGCAGATTGCAGCGGGCCATAGTGTAACTTGTGCAAGCTGACTTGCACGTAAAATGCCCGATGCTGTCCGATCAGTCACAAGGCAGGCATCGAGGTCGTCACCACAACGTTTCCGGGTTCAGGATGCAGAGAAAATTCGCCGGATAACAGCTAATAACAAAGAATAAATTCGTCGAATTGGTTGTTTTTGCATCTAAAACCGGTTTATTCGAGGCATTCCGTGCGTATATTCAAGGGTTTATTACTCCAAAAACTATAATCGTGATACACTTCACATAGAGAAACACAAGGTTTCCAGTCATTACCGGATTTGTCCGCGTGAGACAAACTAGTCTCCGCCGCAGATGGTCTGATTGCGAAAGACACATACTATCTATAATTCTCATCAACAATTCCTCCCACTCAGAACTATCCCGATGCGCGTTCCGGGTAGGCTTTGCGTAACTGCGACCGTATCGGTTTGCTTCGCTTCAACTGAACACAAGAACGCGTATTTTGATTACAGGAACATCCAGCAATGAGTAAAGGTACAGTTAAGTGGTTCAATGCAGACAAGGGCTACGGGTTTATTACCCCGGAAGATGGCGGTAAAGACCTCTTCGTGCACTTCTCTGAAATCCAGAATGATGGTGGATACGCCACACTTAACGATGGTCAGGCAGTAGAATTTGAAGTAACACAGGGCGACAAAGGTCCTTGTGCTACCAAAGTAGTAGCCGCTTAATACTGTCTAATCTTTGGCAGGTGCCCTGTTGGCACCTGCTTTTAAGCTCTACCCCGACCGGTTAGCGATTACCAACGCGGTTAACCACAAAAGCAATGTACGTCAGTTATTGCTTCAGACTGACTACAAAAAATAAAGGCAATGACTTTGCAGCTTCTGCTGCGGTTAATCGAAAACTGATTACCCCCATTGGAAACCAGCTACCTAAACGTCAACCAGCGGCGCATTGCCTACGTTCACACCTGCAGCAGTTCACCAGCAGACAAAGCAGGCGTTCTCTTCTGTGGTGGCTTCAAGTCAAATATGCAGGGTCTCAAAGCTCTGGCATTTGAACAGTTCTGCAAACAAAAAAATCTTTGCTACACCCGGTTTGACTACCACGGACACGGTGAGTCAGATGGTTTGTTCGAACAAGGCGACATCGGCAGCTGGGCAGAGGACGCGCTGGCAGTATTTGATAACGTAGCCTGTACTAACAATAAACACGGTGTGATCATTATTGGATCAAGCATGGGTGCATGGATTGCAACATTGCTGGCCAGACAACGCAGCGAACAAATCGCAGCCCTGATTACACTTGCAGCAGCACCGGATTTCACTGAAAAACTGCTGCTGCCTTCTTTAACTGAAGTGCAGCGCACAAAACTTGAAAACGGTGAAACACTGTTTTTACCGTCTGACTACGATGATGGCTCGCCCTACCCGATCAGTGCCCATCTAATCAAAAGCAGCAAGCCACACACCGTGCTGGATAAACCGTTTGAGCTAAACGCACCCGTCCGATTGATACATGGCACTGCCGACAAAGATGTACCACACACACTATCTTCGATGCTGATGGACACCATTCAATCGAACGACAGCATCCTCACACTAATTAAAAACGCTGACCATCGTCTGTCAAACGCAGCAGAACTAAAAGTAACCACACAAATACTTCAGTCACTGATTGAATAGTCCGGGTTAACGCACTGGTGGTGCAAGTGCGACCAACATGTTCAAATCTGAAATATTGATATCAGCCGGCACCGCATCTGACGGGTAGTCATCGTTATATCTGGTTATCCATGCGGTTTTGCAACCAGCTTCTCTGGCCGCTGCTACATCATTTACCGGATGATCTCCGACATGCAGCACGCGCTCGGGCTGTACACCCAGTGCATCAAAGGCTTTTAAAAACATATCGGGCGCAGGCTTGGCCGGTAGCTGCATGGTAGCGGCTAGTTCAACGTCGAATAAGTGGGCTACACCAATCGATTGCAGATCGGCATTGCCATTGGTAATGCTCCCGAGTCGATAATGAAAACTCAGCTGTTGCAACGCGCTCATTACGTCGTCATAAAAAGTCACCTTCTGCCTTTGCTCAAGGCAGACTCGCACTGCTTCGTTGACGTCACTGTCAGTCGCACCGAAAGGCTTTAACAGCTGCATCGTGCCGCGATGCCGCAGCTCGGTTACATCATTCTGAAGCTCAGGCTCTTTCTCCACAATAGCTCGACGCATTGCGATGACATCAGCGAAGCTGAACTCGGCAGACACCTGCGGAAAGTTTTCGCTTATCCAGTCAAAATAAGCCTCTTCAGCTGCAGCGATAACAGGGGCACATGGCCACAGGGTATCGTCCAGATCAAAGGTGATCGCAGCGATTCCGAGATTTTGTAAAGTTATTATATTGTTCACAGGTTTTTCGTGATTCCTGCCTGTTTAAAGGATTGCTTATCTTGTAATCATACTTGAATTTCGACGCCCACTATCAGCAATTAAACTACTGTATCTTAAGACCCTGTTTGTAATTCCTGTCACACAGGAGGATCCAAAGTGGATTTAGCTTCAGCATTTGTCATCGCACTGGTGGTACTGGCATTAATTTTCATTGCCATGGCTTTCAAGGTGGTTCGTCAGGGCACCGAAAGCACGGTCGAACGATTCGGCAGATACACTCGTACCCTGTCTCCGGGTCCAAATCTGGTCGTACCTTTTTTCGATCGTATAGGTCAGACGATGAACATGATGGAACAGGTACAGCCTGTACCATCACAGGATGTCATCACTAAAGATAATGCCGTGGTTCAGGTTGACGGGGTTGTCTACTACCAGGTGCTCGATGCAGTAAAAGCCGCCTACGAGGTCAGCAAGCTCGAGTCCGCAGTACTGAATCTTGTGATGACCAACATCAGAACCGTGATGGGCTCTATGGCACTTGACGAACTGCTATCCCACAGAGACCAGATCAATGCCCGACTCATGTCAGTTGTCGATGATGCAACTTCTCCCTGGGGAATAAAGATCATACGCATCGAGATCAAAGATATCGCACCGCCAAAAGACCTGGTCGACTCTATGGCAAAGCAAATGAAGGCAGAACGCGAGAAGCGTGCTTCTGTTTTAAACGCAGAAGGCGAACGCGAAGCGGCAATTCTTCTGGCTCAGGGCAACAAAGAAGCGGCTATTCTTGAAGCAGAAGGCGCGAAGGAAGCAGCATTCAGAACAGCTGAAGCCCGGGAACGCGAAGCGGAAGCAGAAGCCAAAGCAACAGCACTTGTATCACAAGCCATTAACAGCGGTGATGCCAATGCATTAAATTACTTTATCGCTCAGAAGTATGTCGAATCACTCAAAGAAATGGCGCTTTCCCCTAATCAGAAAACGGTATACATGCCGCTCGAGGCATCAGGAATCATCAGTAGCATTAGTGGTATCTCCGAACTCCTCAAAGATTCAAACAGCAGCCACGACAATAAATAATGAACAATAAAACCACACCGATAAGGAATTACTCAGCATGGATTTGACACACTGGCACTGGTTTACAATCGGTGTTTTGTTTTTTGCCATTGAAATGTTTGCACCGACAAGCTTTCTTTTGTGGCCGGCAATCGCCGCGATCATCACCGGTGTTATAACCCTGTTGCTACCGGCCATGGCCTGGCAGCTGCAGCTGGCATTATTTGCCGTGTTAGCAGTAGCGGTCACGCTCGCCGGGCGCCGTTTCTACAAAAACAAACCGGATAGCAGCACCGGTCATCCCACACTCAATCGACGTGCTGAAGCAATGACAGGGAGGATAATTACTCTGGATAAACCAATCGAAAATGGTATTGGCAGCATTATGATTGAAGACACGCGCTGGCGCCTAAGCGGAGAAGACGCGCCTGTCGGTACCAAACTGATAATCACCGGCACAGATGGCTCATCGCTTACTGTTGAAGTGCAAAGTGATTAAGGTAAGAACAGTAAAAACTTACCGACGCTTTTTGCTCATACAGCGTTGATGTCGAACTCAACCACCGTGCAGTTACCACAGCCAATATGTTCGACTGACCTGCAAAGGTTTCTGATAATTGCCAGTCCCCGGCCATAGCTTTTCGGCAGACAGTCACTATCAGGCAAATCGGTATTGTCGCAATAACTGCTAACTTCAAAGCCGGTACCACTGTCCTGTACAACTATCCGCAGCAAGCTGGCGCCAACCCACTCAACACTCAAAAAAACCCTGCCACTGGATAGTTCACCGAAGCGTTTCGCGCGTTCTATTAAATAATATTCAAAACCCGCAATACTATCTTTCATATGCGAATCCAGACAAAGCACACCGTGATCAATTGCGTTGGTGATAAGCTCATTAATTAGATGATGAAACTTGAAATGAGGGTAACTTATTTCACAGGACTCACATATTGACAGTACCAGCTTGTCGATCAATTCAGGATCAATCAGTTCGCGACCACAGAACTCCCGGTGGTATGTGTCGGCTTCTGCACTTAAAACAGATTCAATAGCACTTTGAGTAGTATTGTTATTTGAGCACAGAGACATCAGGGAAATTTACACGACCAAATTAGCAACCTGCTGCAGTAAAACAGTCAGGAACGAATTGAAAAGAGTTTGTCGAAATTAGCAATCGTAAGCACACGCATAACATCAGGCGATGGTTTCACCAGACATATCTTTACCGCGCGACCAACATGCTCACGTAACATCAACAACATACCGAGCGCACTGCTATCCATGTATTCCGTTTCGCTTAAATCTATATTGACCGCCTTTCGGGTCTCATCAATATCGTCAAACGAGGCTTTGAAACTATCGTATATGCGATAATCAAAGCGACCTGTGACAGAGACGGTTACTTCATCGCCGTTATTGGATTGCTCTGATACAACGCCCACAATGTTCTGCCTTTTATTCAGGAGAATGTAATTTACTGTCCACCCAGCCTGGTGTCTGAAGCTCCTTGTATTAGTAGCTAGCGACAGCACATACTTTTTCTTTATGAATAACAACAGGTAAGCCTGAAAAGAATCAGGCAGGTAAATCACAGGCAACAGAGATCAGTTAAATTTCAGTACTTTACGGAAGACTTAGCTCGCATCAGTATGAGGATGAGACATCAACGAGCCAGCTCGACAAAGACCGGGGCCGGAATGCGCCCAGCTATCACCTGAAGATCAACTAAAGCGCTCTGCGAGCCCTGAAAAATTCCTGAATAATCGCCCTGCACTCATCCTCCAGCACGCCGCCAATCAGTTCAAGCTTATGCACATGACTCATACTGGCAAAATAGTTTATGTCACCACCGACCGCACCGGCACGCGGCTCGGGTGCACCAAATACCACGCGGTCGACTCTGGCATGTAGCGCTGCACCGGCGCACATCAGGCAAGGTTCTACGGTACTGTAGAGAGTACAACCGGGTAACCGGTAGTTGTCGATACTCAGGGCCGCCGCACGTAAGGCAATAATCTCGGCATGTGCGGTTGGATCACAGTTACCAATTTGCGCATTGCACGCGGTAGCGATAACCGTATCTTGTTGGACAATGATTGCACCGACCGGCACTTCACCGGCATCTGAAGCTTTTTGAGCAAGCTCCAAACAATGCCGCATGTAACGGGTATGTGCAGTGTTGTCAGGTGTGCTCGTCATTGTAGTCGGGTGTCATACAAGTCCGAATGGATTGTTGCTAAAGAAACCTGCCACTACACGATTACAGTAGCGCAGAAATAAAAACGGGCTGTCTAAACAGCCCGCCTTTAAACTTCAGTACAGCAACCTGCCGTAGCTACTCTATTAATAAATACTAGGTAGATTCAGGCGCCGGAGCTTCTTCGCCCTCTGCAGCCACTGCCTTCATGCTGAGTCTGATACGACCCTGCTTATCAACCTCAAGGACTTTAACCCGGACAGTTTGTCCTTCGCTTAGCTCGTCTGCCACATTCTGTACGCGGTTTTCAGAGATTTGCGAGATATGAACAAGGCCGTCCTTACCGGGCAATATATTTACAAAAGCACCAAAGTCCATAATCTTCTGAACTTTGCCTTCATAGATAGTGCCTACTTCAACATCGGCTGTGATCTGTTCAATACGTCGTCTGGCTTCTTCACCTGCGACGCGATCACTTGAAGCAATCTTGATGACACCGTCATCGCCGATATCGATCGTGGCACCGGTCTCTTCAGTCAATGCTCTAATTACCGCACCGCCCTTACCGATCACCGCAGCAATCTTTTCAGGGTGAATCTTGACTGTGATAAACCGGGGCGCGTGCTCTGAAAGTTCTTCACGAGGCGTCGCAAGTGCTTTGTTCATCTCACCGAGAATAAACAATCGACCTTCTTTCGCCTGCTCAAGAGCCGCTTCCATAATTTCTGCAGTGATACCGTCGATCTTGATATCCATCTGCAGTGCAGTGACACCATGTTCGGAACCCGCTACTTTAAAGTCCATATCACCGAGGTGATCTTCATCGCCGAGGATATCGCTCAGTACAGCAAAACGATTGTCTTCTTTGATTAGTCCCATCGCAATACCTGCAACCGGTGCTGACAGTGGAACACCGGCATCCATCATCGCAAGGCTTGAACCACAGACACTCGCCATTGAACTTGAGCCATTGGATTCTGTGATTTCAGAAACTACACGTACCGTATACGGGAAGCTTTCTTCATCGGGCATCACTGCCTGAACACCACGCTTGGCAAGTTTACCGTGACCAATCTCACGACGCTTGGGAGAGCCGACAAAACCGGTTTCACCGACACAATAGGGAGGAAAGTTGTAGTGCAGCATAAACGCATCTCTGCGCTCACCATCAATTGCATCAATAATTTGTGCATCACGAGTGGTGCCGAGTGTGACAGCAACAATTGCCTGAGTTTCACCACGGGTAAACAGCGAAGATCCGTGCACGCGCGGCAGTATGCCGGTTTTAACCGTGATTGGTCTGACCGTTCTGGTATCGCGACCATCAATGCGTCTCTCACCTGACAAAATACGGCCACGAACCAGTGACTTTTCAAGTGATGAAACCTCACCCTTAACATCAGCCGCCGATGGAGAGTTTTCATCTTCGGTAACCAGCGCTGCCACTGCTGCTTCTTTAACAGCCGAGACTTTATCCTGTCGTTCCATCTTGTCAGCTGTGCTGTAAGCTTCACTTAAACCCGCTTCAGCCTGAGCTGCTACTTTACTTGCCAGTGATTCATCTTTTGCAGGAGCGGTCCAGTCCCATTGAGCGGCACCCACCTCTGCTGCAAGTTCGGTAATTGCCTTGACAGCAACCTGCATCTGCTCGTGACCGAAGACCACAGCACCGAGCATGACTTCTTCAGATAAGGTATCTGCTTCTGATTCAACCATCAGTACCGCGTTCTCCGTACCCGCTACAACCAGATCAAGCTGTGACTCTTCAGCGGTCTGTGTTTTAGTCGGGTTCAGTACGTACGAACCATTGATGTAGCCAACTCGTGCTGCACCAATCGGCCCCATAAACGGCATACCTGAACAAGCCAATGCAGCGGATGAACCAAGCATGGCTACAATGTCTGCCTGAATTTCAGGATCGAGTGACATGACAGTCGGGATGATCTGAACTTCGTTTTTGAATCCCTTCGGGAACAAAGGTCTGATAGGTCGATCGATCAAACGACAGACCAGAGTTTCACTTTCACTCGGTCGGCCTTCACGCTTGAAAAATCCACCGGGTATTTTACCGGCAGCGTAAGTACGCTCCTGGTAGTTAACAGTCAGCGGGAAAAAGTCCTGTCCCGGCTTTGTATCTTTCTTGCCAACAGCGGAAACCAATACCATGGTATCGCCGATACTAATCTTGATAGCTGCGGAAGTTTGCCGTGCAATCTCCCCTATCTCCATGGTGACCTCATGATCGCCATACTGAAACTTTTTAATAACTGGATTCACGTTGATTCCTTAGGTGATGACTTTATAAGTCATTGATCGTGGTGCGTGTCTAACGGCGTAAGCCTAGTTTCGCGATGAGGTCCTGATAGCGAGTCTGGTCTTTGCGCTTCAGGTAGTCGAGCAGCTTGCGGCGTTGGTTGACCATGCGCAGCAATCCACGTCTGGAATGGTGATCGTGTTTGTGAGCTTTAAAGTGCTCTGTCAGATGTGTGATTCTCGCGGACAGCAAGGCTACTTGAACTTCTGGTGACCCCGTGTCCGAAGAGTCGCGCTTATGTTCGTCGATAATCTCCGCCGTTCGTTCGGCGCTTAAACAACCCATGTTTTCTCCAACTAGTGTGGTTATATAAAAAAGTGCGAATGAGCTGTGGTTTCAGCAGTAACATTCGCGGTTAAAAAATTAATCATTACTATTGTCCTGCGGACCCGCCAATCAGGCGAACTGTCTCCAGCTGACCGTCGACAACCCTGCCAAGACCGAGGAAGGTATTAGTCGCATTATAGACCCTGAGCAATTCTTCATCAGAATTTGATTCCGTGGCCTGGTAATCCGGCCTGGATCCATTACAGAATCTGAATTCGGTGTCATGATCAATGGTGATCGGTCTCCAGTCGGCGATAACTTCATCCGTCTGCAACAAAAAATCGTCAGCATTCTCCGCCGCCTGGATATCCTCAAGGCTGAGCATAGGCTTGCCATCAAACGGAGACACGGCCAGTCGACGCAGGTCGGTGACATGCGCACCACAGCCAAAGTGCTCACCAATATCGCGCACAATCGAGCGGATATACGTGCCTTTTGACACCCGAAGCCGCAGCGTAAAAGTCGATCCGTCAAATGCTTCAAGAGACGCCTCCAGCACATTGATCTGGCGCGGCTCAAGCTTGACCTCCTTGCCCTCGCGCGCCAGTTTGTAGGCTCGTACACCGGCTTTTTTAATTGCTGAGTAGGCGGGTGGGGTCTGCAATTGCTGACCTTCAAATGAAGCCACGGCATCGAGCATTTGCTGTTCAGTGATTTGCGGTATATCGCGACGCTGAAGTACTTTACCATCGGCGTCTTCAGTGTCCGTGGTAATACCGAATAACGCTGCAACCCGATAAGTTTTCTCGGCATCAAGCATGTAACCACAAAGCTTGGTCGCCTCACCGAAGCAAACCGGCAACATGCCGGTAGCTGAAGGATCAAGGCTACCGGTATGTCCGGCTTTTTTCGCGTTATACAGTTTGCGCACTTTCTGCAACACACCGTTAGATGTGACACCCGGAGGTTTGTCTAATAACAACACTCCGTTCAAGGCACGCATTAGAGGCTCTTTTTCCAGACGCTGTCATCTGACTGAAATTCATCGTCGGAGTCGGCGTCAGTGGTATTGGAAGCTACTGCATCGTCGATGCGGCTGGAAAGAATCGAGCCCGCCTGCTGAACTTCATCATAAAAAAATTTAAGCGTTGGCACCACGCGCAATCGCATTCGGCCGCCCAAAAGCTTGCGCATATAACCACCGCCCTGATTTAACGCGCTAATCATCTCTTTACGTTTCTCTGCGCCCTCACTTTCTATAGAAAAAGCTGATACATAGACTTTGGCACTGGAAAGATCTTTACTGACTTCAACACCCGCAATGGTGACCATAGCGGGGACTCGCGGATCTTTAAGCTCGTGTTTGATCAGATCAGACAGTTCTCGTTGTATCTGATCTGCCACCCGATAGCTGCGTGGATAATCTTTAGCCATAAACGATTAGAGTGTCCGCGCTACTTCCTTGCGTTCAAATACTTCGATCTGATCACCGGCTTTGATATCGGTGTAGTTCTTTACACCTATACCGCACTCGGTACCCATGCGCACTTCAGATACATCATCTTTGAAGCGACGCAGTGATTCGAGTTCACCTTCAAAAATAACAATGTTGTCGCGCAGAACCCGGATCGGTTCGTCGCGACGTACAACGCCATCGACAACCATACAGCCTGCGACATGACCAAACTTGGGCGATCGGAAGACATCCTGCACCTCGGCAAGACCGATAATGTTTTCAACAATATCAGGCGCCAGCATCAGACCGGCCGCCGCCTTAACGCGATCGAGGACCTCATAAATAACGCTGTCGTAGTGCAGTTCGATATCCTGCTCTGAAATTACTCTTCGAGCGGAGTTGTCGGCACGTACATTAAAACCGATCATAACGGCATTCGATGCGGCCGCCAGCTGTGCATCTGATTCTGTAATACCACCAACACCACCACCGATAACTCTAATAAAAACTTCATCGGTAGAGAATTTTTCAAGCGCATCACGCAGTGCTTCAAAACTGCCTTGTACATCAGTTTTGACTACCAGATTCAAGGTGTTTTGATCACTACTCTTGATCTGTGAAAAGACGTCTTCAAGCTTCGCAGGTTTACGTTCCGCGAGTCTGGCGTCACGCGACTTTTCGTTTCTCAGATCTGCGAGTTCACGCGCACCGCGCTCATCTTTGGATACCAGCATGCTTTCACCGGCATCCGGTGTATTTGACATACCAAGCACCTGAACCGGTGTTGACGGCCCGGCTTTTTCTACAGCTTCACCACTGTCGTTAAACATGGCGCGCACGCGACCAAACTCTTTACCGGTGACCATGATGTCACCACGTTTAAGCTCACCCGCCTGAACAAGTACAGTAGCAACCGGACCACGGCCTTTATCAAGCGTGGCTTCAATCACCACACCCTGAGCCGGCCCGTCACTGCGTGCCTTGAGTTCCAATAACTCCGCCTGTAGCAGCAACGCGTCGAGCAGATCATCAATGCCCTGCCCGGTAATAGCCGACACAGGTACAAACATGACATCACCACCCCACTCTTCCGAGATAACTTCATGTTTGGATAAGTCGTTCTTTACTTTTTCAGGGTCGGCATCTTCTTTATCCATTTTGTTTACCGCAACAATAATGGGTACTTCCGCCGCACGTGAGTGCTGTACTGCTTCAATCGTTTGTGGCATCGCGCCGTCATCTGCTGCAACCACCAGCACCACAATATCTGTGGCCTGAGCACCACGGGCACGCATCGAGCTGAACGCCGCGTGACCCGGGGTATCGAGGAAAGTAATAGACCCTTTATCGTGATCTACGCTGTATGCACCGATGTGCTGGGTGATACCACCGGACTCGCCTGCGGCAACACGGCTTGACCGTATGTAGTCGAGCAGAGATGTCTTACCGTGGTCAACATGACCCATTACCGTCACAACCGGCGGTCTGACGATAAGCTCTTCGGCCGCTTCATCATTTTCTGCTGCAGCCATCAAACGCTGCTGCAACTCAAGCTCGAGATCATCTGCCGTAGTGGTGATGGCATTATGTCCCATCTCTTCAACGACAAGTACTGCGGTATCCTGATCGAGCACCTGGTTGATGGTGGCCATAACACCCATACCCATCATGGTCTTGATCACTTCGCCTGCTTTAACTGCCATGCGGTTGCCCAACTCGGCAACGGTAATGGTCTCGGGTACTTCTACATCGTGGATAACCGGCGCGGTTGGTTTTGCAAAGCCATGCTTTGATTCAATCGGCTGGTAAGTCTCGCGACGACCGCGCTTCTCACGCTTACCGCCGCGACCTCCTGATACTCGAAGTTCTTTGCGGCCACCACCTTTGCCACGACCACGTCGACCGGGTTTACCATTTTCAGGCGGCGGAATGTTAACCCCCGGCGAATCAGGGGCACCACGACCTTTCCTGTCACGACCGGCACCACCTGCTGCACGTCGCTGTTCTTCCTGCTGTTTTAGAAGCTCAGCCTCTGCTGCTGCTGCCGCTGCGCGCTCACGGGCCTTGCCGGCTTCTTCAACATTTTGTGTGAGTTCCGCCAACGCTGCAGCTGCGACTGCATCGCGTGCCGCTGCTTCAGCTTCTATTCTGGCTTTTTCGGCTTCTTCACGCGCCTGCTCTTCTGCAATTCGCGCCGCTTCTGCTGCCTGCTCTTCTGCTTCAATGCGATCCGCTTCCGAGCTAACTTCCTCTTCCGCTTCACGCTTTACTTTTGCTTCCTGCACTTCCTTGTCACGCACTTCATTTCGTGCGGCGTCCTGCTCGCGATTGACTTCGTCTTTTTCAGCCTGCTGCTGACGCAGCGCGGCTTGTCGAATCATCTCTTCGCGAGCTGCATCGTCACGTTTTTCGTAAGTTCGTTTGCCACGAGTCTCGACTGTAACCGCTTTCTTGCCCGGGCCACCCATTTTGATTTCGCCACGCTTCTTGCGCGTTAGCGTAATCTTGCTGGCACCCACTGCTTTCTTTTCCACACCTTGTGACTGGCGCAGGAATGTCAACAGCTGCGACTTTTCAGACGCGTCTATAGTGTCCTCGGACGCGTTTTTATCAACGCCCGCATCTTTAAGCTGTTGGAGCAGTTTCTCGACCGGTGTTCCCACCGTGTCAGCAAGCTGCTTGACGGTCACATCTGCCATATTTTTCTCTATCCCCCGCCAGCCCCGGCTCCGACGTCAGCACCGGCTTCAGTTGCAGTCGGGTCCTCTTCCTGGAACCAGCTCTCGCGGGCTTTCATGATAAGTTTACCGGCGGTTTCTTCGTCCATGCCATCGACAACCATTAGTTCGTCAGTTGCAAGGTCCGCCAGATCATCAACTGTAGTCACTTCCATCTCTGCAAGCGATACAGCAAGCTCCGCAGTGATGCCTTCCATCGCCAATAGTTCATCTGACGGGTTCAGGTTTTTGATCTTCTCATCAGTCACCAGTGCCTGCGTTAACAAGACATCCTGTGCTCTGCTGCGAAGCTCCTGCACAATCTCATCGTCGAACTCATCGACGTCAAGCAGTTCCTGCTCCGGTACATAGGCAACTTCCTCAACACTGGTAAAACCTTCCTGAACCAGAATGGTGGCGACTTCTTCATCGACAGTCAGTTGTTCAACAAACTTGTCCACCAAAATACGCGCTTCTGATTCATTCTTTTCATCTGCAGCACCCTCGTCCATAACATTGAGAGTCCAGCTGGTCAGCTCACCGGCCAGACGAACATTCTGCCCGCCGCGGCCAATCGCCAGTGAAAGTTTTTCCGAGTCTACAATGATATCCATGCTGTTATTATCTTCATCAACAATGATGGAGGCAACTTCAGCAGGCGCCATGGCATTGATTACATACTGAGCCGGGCTTTGATCCCAGAGGATAATATCAACGCGTTCACCGGCAAGTTCATTGGACACGGTCTGCACACGTGAACCACGCATACCGACACAGGCACCAACCGGATCAAGACGCGGGTCATTAGATACCACGGCAATCTTTGCACGGCTGCCCGCATCGCGCGCAGCACCGCGGATTTCAATCACGCCCTGCCCGACCTCCGGCACTTCAAGCTTGAATAACTCAATCAAAAATTCCGGTGAGGTTCTGGTTGCAAACAACTGCGGACCGTAGGCTTCGGGCTCTACGTCACGCAGATAGGCACGCAGGCGATCACCGGTTCGCACCGCTTCACGCGGAATCATTTCTTCACGGCGGATATAGGCTTCCGCATTGTTACCAAGATCTATGAATACGCCGCCACGCTCGGTGCGCTTTACGATACCCATCACCAGCTCGCCGACACGATCCTTAAACGCTTCAACAACACGAGCGCGTTCTGCTTCACGAACTTTTTGTACGATAACCTGTTTGGCTGTTTGCGCTGCAATGCGACCGAAGTCAACCGATTCAATGTCGTCTTCTATCCAGCCGCCAATTTCAAGCTCCGGATCTTCAACCTTTGCGGCAGACAATGTAATTTGGCGCAGCGGAAATTCCTGTTCATCATCGTCTGCGACAATCTCCCAGCGCCGGAAAGTATTGTAGTCACCGGTCTCGCGATCGATTTGTACCCGACACTCAATATCTTTACCACTACGTTTGCGTGTGGCAGAAGCGAGTGCTGCTTCAAGCGCCTCGAAAATAATGTCTTCTTCTACGCCTTTCTCGTTAGAGACAGCGTCAACCACCATAAGTATTTCTTTGCTCATAAGTAGCTATACCTTGCGCAAATTGCCTGTACCAGTTGGCCCGTGTAAACACCGAGCTTGTTTGCTAGTGGACTCAGGGTCCTGTTGTTTATCAATTTACCGCCCCTTACCTTTGTACCGCTGGTCGAACCTGAGTCCATACCAAAAGCTGTAAGCCAGTTTCATCGTCTCTTCCTGTCTGTCGCTGTGACAAGGTTTGCCGACTCAATATCCTGCAGTGCAAGTTCGTGTAATTCGTTGTCTATCTCTACCACTACCAGTCCATCTTCAACGCTGTCTACAATGCCTTTGTAGTTACGCCTGCCGGAAGAAGTTATTCCCAGCTTGAACTTCACCGTGTTACCAACCTGTTGTGCAAAATCCGCCTGACTGAAAAGCGGCCTGTCAACGCCCGGTGATGACACTTCCAGTGTGTACTCACCAGCTATCAAATCTTCAACATCCAGTGCGGCACTTACCTGGCGACTAACAGCAACACAGTCATCTACTACAACACCGGATCGATTCGGACCGGTTTCACCGATACCTTCATCGTCATCACTGGCCTCTTTGTCTATATAGACTCGAAGCGTCAGTCCGGATTCGGCCTGACCCAGTGTTGCACCCACAAAGTCGTAGTCCATACCCTTGACAATGGGGGACAGAAAATCCCAAATATTTTCTGGTGCCCTTCGCATTCATTTCCGCTATTGCTGCCGTGACCTGTTCTCATTCCCGCCCTGCAGGCTGATACAGAAAACGACAGCTTCTAAATTATTCCGACCAACAACAAAAAGGCCCCTAAGCAGGGGCCTTTTTAATGATCCGTGGTAGCGGGGGTAGGATTCGAACCTACGACCTTCGGGTTATGAGCCCGACGAGCTGCCAGACTGCTCCACCCCGCAACTGCAATTCACAATGATAGAAGTAATTATTTGGAATTACAAGTCTTTTGGTCGATTAAAACCGCATGTTCACGCTGTTAAAACCGGCCCGGGAGAGGTCTGGGAGAGGTCTCACCTGCCGGTTCCGAACGCTACAAACCGAACGCCGCAGCACAGGCCGCCATAATAAGACCCGGGAAAATACCGAAGAGAATAATCGCTGCACCGTTTATGCTCAGACCCAGCTGCACGTCCATCGGCGCGAGCACAGGCTGCGGCTCGACCGGCTCATCAAAAAACATGTATTTAATGACGCGCAGGTAGTAAAACGCGCCGACCACCGAGAAAATGACAGCGACTACCGCGAGCCAGACTAAATCAGCTTTGACCGCAGCACTCAGCACAGCAAGCTTGGCATAGAAGCCAACCGTCGGTGGTACACCGGTCATTGAAACCAGCAGCAACATCATAACCACCGCATATACCGGACTACGCCGGAACAAGCCGCGCAGATCCGTCAATAGCCTGACCTCCACACCCGCTCGATCCATCGCCAGCAGAATACCGAAAGCGCCCAGGCTGGTGAATGAGTAGGTGATTGCATAGAACATCGCGGCAGAGTAGCCCTGCTGACTGCCGGCAAGGATACCCAGAAAAATAAACCCGACATGCGAAATTGTTGAATAAGCCAGCATCCGCTTGATAGAGACTTGCGACAGAGCAAGCAGATTACCGATGACTATCGACAGCAGAGAAAGCAGAATGAGCATTCCCTGCCAGCTGCCATGCGCGGTTTCCAGACCGTCAACCAGAAATCTTATCGCCAGTGCAAAAGCTGCCATTTTTGGTGCGGCTGAAATATACAGTGCAACCGAAGTCGGCGCACCTTCATAAACATCGGGCACCCACATATGAAAAGGTGCTGCACCAAACTTAAACGCTATACCGACGACGACAAAAGCCAGACCAAAGACTGCTGTGGTGGTGTTTTGAGCCTCGCCGGTAAGAGCCGCTGCAATAACATCAAAGTGAAGACTGCCAGTGGCGCCATAGATCATGGAGATGCCATACAACAAGGCACCGGATGCAAGCGCGCCAAGTATGAAGTACTTCATAGCGGCTTCAGATGATTTCTCATCGGTGCGTTTTAAAGCAACCATGGCATACAAACTAAGAGACAACAGTTCAAGCCCGAGATACAGCGTCAGCATGGTGTTTGAGGACACCATGATCATCATGCCAAGTACACCGCTGAGCGCCAGCGTATAGTACTCACCGTTGGTTATTTTATGTGAGTTGACAAAATCGCGAGAGTACAAGAACACACCGATAGACACGACAAGAATCCATGCCTTCAACACAGCACCCATTTGGTCCATGATAAAGCTGCCGCCAAATGCCGTCACTGCTCCCTCTTCCGGTGAAATCCACCAGGTCAGGATTAAAGTTACGATCAGTGCGATTTGCGACAAGCCATAGGTCAAAGGCTTACGTTCTTCTGTAACAAACAGGTCGCCTACCAAAATCAGGCAGATCGCACCCAGCATGAACATTTCCGGAGCGGCTAATCCGAGGTTATCCATTGTCAGCCCCTCTACAGTTTCGACGTGGTGATTTGCACCACCAGGTTTTCAATAGTTGCATGCATCATCTCAACCATTGGTTGTGGCCAGAGACCGAAAAAAAGCACCATTGCAGCCAGCAGCGCCAACATAATTTTCTCACGCTGATTGATGTCAGCCAGTGCCGCCACGTTGTCGTTGGCAACATCACCGAAGATCACCCGCTTTACCATCCACAAGGTATATGCCGCACCGAGTATCAAGGTACTTGCGGCAAGAAACGCAAACCAGAAATTGGCTTTAAACGTTGCGAGTATGACCATGAACTCACCAACAAACCCTGATGTACCGGGCAGACCTGCGTTAGCCATTGCAAAGAACACAAAGAAAGCGGCAAACAACGGCATGGTGTTCACCACACCGCCATAGTCTGCTATCTCACGTGAGTGCACGCGGTCGTAGAGAACACCCACACATAAAAACATGGCAGCCGAGATAAAGCCGTGTGAAATCATCTGTACCATTGCGCCTTCGAGCGCCATGACCGCATGGCCGCTTTGGACACCATCAGCGGACTTTGCAATGATGCCGAAAATCACAAACATACCAAGCGTGACAAAGCCCATATGCGAAATAGAGGAATAGGCAATCAACTTTTTCATGTCGGCCTGAGCGAGTGCCACAAAGCCAATATAAACAACGGCAATCAATGAGAATAAAATCACCAGCCAGGCAAACTGCTGACTCGCATCAGGCACGACCGGGAGGCTGAAACGCAGGAAACCATAGCCACCCATTTTCAGCATGATTGCCGCCAGTACCGCAGAGCCTGCAGTCGGTGCTTCAACGTGAGCATCAGGCAGCCATGTGTGAACCGGCCACATGGGAATCTTGACCGCAAAGGCGACAAAAAACGCAAAGAATATCAGTGTCTGCGCTTTGGAAGACAAGGCCATCTCATGCAGTGATTGAATTGCAAAACTATCGGCTTTACTACCCATGTAGATCAGTGCTACCAACATAAACACTGAACCGAGGAAGGTGTAGAGGAAGAACTTGATGGTCGCATAAACTCGACGCGGACCACCCCAGATACCGATAATCAAAAACATCGGGATCAGGGTTGCTTCAAAAAATATGTAGAACAGTATGGAGTCAGTTGCCGAGAACACACCTACCATGAAACCGGTCATGATCAGGAACGATGCGAGATACATTGCAGGCTTGTCTTTAATGACTTCCCATGCAGAAATAACAACGACCACATTGATAAACGTAGTGAGTATGATCAATGGCGCTGAAATACCGTCGACCCCGAGACTGTAGTTAATACCGAACGACGGCAGCCAGGCCGCAAATTCAACAAACTGCATATCTGCAGTTGTATTATCGAAACCGAAATACAATCCGAGACTCAGCACGAACGCAACAATGGAAATAACCAGTGCGGTCATACGACAACGCTGGTCACCGACAAATAAAGTCAGCAAGCCGCCGAGTATGGTCAACCAGATGATTAAGCTTAGTATTGGCATCAAGCGTGACTACGTTGTAAAAAAGAAAATGAAAAGCATAGCTAACAGCCCGGCAATCATCACAAACGCATAGTTATACAGATAGCCGGTCAATTTGCCGCGAGCCAATGATGAGAAAAAGCCGATCTTGTTGGCAGTACCGTTTACCATCATGCCGTCGATCATTTTGACATCCCCGATACTCCATAACTTATCTGCCAGATGGAGACTGCCACCGGCAAATACTTTCTGGTTGAAGTCGTCAAAGCCGTACTTGTTTTCAAGCAGTCGATGCACGAAGCTGAATTTCTTCGCAAACCAGTCAGCGATGGCTGGATTTTTCAAATAGATATACCAGGCACTGGCAGCACCCGCCAGAGCCAGATAAAGCGCCGGTGTTTTAAAACCATGCAGCACAAAGTTAAACGCCCCATGATAGTGCTCACCAAGCTTGGCCAGTACGTCATGTTCTTTGGCAACATAGATTGCATCGCCGAAGAAACCACCGAACAGCATCGAGCCAATAGTAAGACCGCCAAGAATCACCGACGGTATAGCCAGCAGGATCAGCGGCCATGTCACGACTTTTGGTGATTCGTGTAAATGCTCGCGGGTGTGATCGTCAAATCGCTCCTCTCCGTGGAATACCAGAAAGAACATTCTGAAGCTGTAGAACGCCGTAATAAATACGCCGAGCATCACACAGATATAAGCAAAGCCTGCTCCCGGTAACTGCGATTTATGCACCGCTTCTATGATCGCATCTTTGGAGAAGAAGCCCGAGAACCCCGGAAAACCAATCAACGCCAGCGTACCGATCAGTGATGTCCAGTAGGTCACTGGCATGTACTTGCGCAGACCACCCATCTTGCGGATATCCTGTTCGTGATGCATACCGATAATCACACTGCCCGCCGCCAAAAACAGCAGCGCCTTGAAGAAAGCGTGTGTCATTAAATGGAAGATTGCAGCACCGTAGGCAGATGCACCCAGTGCTACCGTCATATAGCC
The DNA here is from genome assembly GCA_964550655.1 of uncultured Granulosicoccaceae bacterium. Lineage (GTDB taxonomy): Bacteria > Pseudomonadota > Gammaproteobacteria > Granulosicoccales > Granulosicoccaceae. The sequence goes on along the minus strand of CAZKAQ010000014.1, from coordinate 23,455 downwards.
AAGCTGTGACAGCGTCGAGTAAGCGACCACTCTTTTGATATCGTTTTGAACAATACCAATCAGACCCATCAACAGTGCCGTCAGTGAGCCTATCACGATGACAAAAGTCAGCGCCGTGGTCGACAGTTCAAAAAACGGTGACATGCGGGCCACCATAAAGATACCTGCCGTCACCATGGTCGCAGCGTGAATCAGTGCCGAGATAGGTGTCGGGCCTTCCATCGAATCCGGCAGCCAGACATGTAGTGGTATCTGTGCCGACTTGCCCATGGCACCAATAAAAAGACAGATACAGGTAACGGTCAGCACAGACCAGGCAACTCCCGGGATGATCTCCATGGTCTTACCGACCATACCGTCTGCCGCTGCAAACGCTTCGGTGTAGTTGAGTGTGCCGGTGTACATCAATACCGCTGCAATACCCAACAAAAAGCCAAAGTCCCCAACCCGGTTTACCAGGAATGCTTTCAGATTCGCAAAGATCGCGGTTGGTTTTTTGTACCAGAAACCGATCAGGAGATACGACACCAGCCCGACTGCTTCCCAGCCGAAGAAGAGTTGCATGAAGTTGTTCGACATGACCAGCATCAGCATCGAGAAGGTAAACAACGATATATAACTGAAGAAGCGCTGATAACCCGGATCATCATGCATATAGCCAATGGTGTAGACATGCACCATCAGTGACACAGAGGTGACTACCGTCATCATAACAACGGTCAGTCGATCAACCAGAAACCCGACTTCAAATTTTATGTCGCCGCTGACCATCCAGGTGTAGATTGTCTCGTTAAAGACCTCACCACCTGAAAAACTTTTAACCAGAGCAATTAACGACAATGCGAATGCAATCGCGACACCAGCAATGGTTGCACGATGCGAATTGACCCGACCCAGTTGACGTCCGAAAAAACCCGCAGCAATTGCACCGAATAAAGGTGCCAGTGGTGTCAGTATGTATAGAAGTTTCATCCGGATCACCCCTGTAGCTGATCGAGATCATCGACGTTAATCGAACCGCGGTTACGAAACAGTACTACCAGAATCGCAAGCCCGATCGCAGCTTCAGCCGCTGCCACCGTCAGGATAAAAAATACGAACACCTGCCCTGCCGTGTCATTCAGAAAATATGAGAACGCCACAAAGTTCATGTTTACCGCCAACAGCATCAATTCGATCGACATCAAAATGATGATGATATTTTTTCGGTTAAGAAAAATACCGGCAATACTGAGGCCGAACAAAATGGCGCCAAGTGTCAGAAAGTGCGAAATCGGGATCATGACTTGACTCCCTGCTCTGAAGTGCCACTGTCACCTGCAACAGACTGTCCGCCGATGTCCTGGTTGTCTTCACTGTTAACAGAGACCACGCGAAGACGATCTTCCTTTTTAACGGTTACCTGCTCAGCCGGACGTTGATATTTTGTATCCGGTCTGCGACGCATGGTCAGCGCGATGGCAGCAATAATCGCTACCAACAGGATGACCGCCGCCACTTCAAACTGAAACAGATAGTCGGTATACATCGCCAGACCGAGCTGCTCTGTGTTGCTGTAGTCAGCAGGCTTGGCTAACGGTTGGGGGTAATCGGAATCTGGCCACTGTCCGCGAATCATTAATACCATAAGCACAACAACGGAGCCGACAATAGTGGCACCCACCGGCAGATGCCGCGAAAAGCCCTCTCGTATAGAGAGTAGATTGATGTCCAGCATCATCACCACAAACAGGAACAACACCATCACCGCACCGACATATACCAGTACCAGTGTAATGGCGAGAAACTCAGCCTCCATCAGCATCCAGATAATGGCACTGTTAAAGAACGCAAGTACCAGAAAGAGCGCCGCCTGTACCGGGTTACGCGTGGTAATCACACCGATTGCCGCACCTACCAGCACCAATGCAAAAACCCAGAAAACCAGAAGTTTTAAATCCATGATTTACTCTTAGCGAAACGCAGCGTCAGCAGCGCGATCGTTGGCGATCTCGGTTTCGTATTTATCACCGATGGCGAGCAGCTTGTCTTTCGTCATGATCTGTTCACCACGCTTTTCAAAGTGGTATTCAAATATGCGAGTCTCGACTATCGAATCAACAGGACAGGCCTCTTCACAGAAACCGCAGAAGATGCACTTGAAAAGATCAATGTCATAGCGCGTGGTGCGGCGTGTATTATCTGCACGCTGTTCGGAGTCAATGGTGATAGCCAGTGCCGGGCAAACCGCCTCACACAACTTACAGGCAATGCAGCGCTCTTCGCCGCTTGAATAACGACGCAGTGCATGCAAACCACGAAAGCGTGGTGACTGAGGTGTTTTCTCCTCAGGGTACTGCACCGTAAATTTGGTTTTAAAGAGGTACTTGCCAGTCAGCTTCATGCCCTTGAGCAACTCAAGCAGCATCAAACTCTTAAGAGTCGATTTAACGTTACCAGTCATCCGTTAGGTCTTCCTAATATCAAACCACGGCCCGATGTCGAGCAGTATCGCCACCGCTTCAACACTAAGCCAGACGATAGTTACCGGAATAAACACTTTCCAGCCCAGTCGCATGATTTGATCGTAGCGATAGCGAGGGAAAGTCGCACGGAACCATAGAAAAAAGAACAGCATGAATGCAGTTTTTGCAAAGAACCAGAACATACCGTCAGGCAGAAATGGTACGGGTGACAACCAGCCACCGAGGAACATAATTACAGCCAGTGCCGCAATCATGATCATATTGGCGTATTCCGCAAGAAAGAACAGCGCGAATGCCATGCCTGAGTAATCTACATGAAAACCTGCAACAATCTCGGACTCACCTTCCGCCACATCAAACGGGGCACGGTTAGTTTCGGCGACACCGGATATAAAATAAACAATAAAGAGCGGAAACAACGGTAGCCAGAACCAGTGAAAAATACTGCCTTCCTGGGCACGAACGATATCACCCAGATTAAGACTGCCACTGACCATCAACACACCTACCAGTGCAAAGCCCATGGCAATTTCATAAGCGACAATTTGCGCCGCTGATCGCATTGCACCGAGAAAAGCGTACTTTGAGTTAGAGGCCCAGCCCGCAACGATCACCCCGTACACGCCGAGCGAAGTCAGAGCCAGTACATACAACAAACCTGCATTAACATCAGCAAGGATTGCAGTATCACTAAACGGTATCACCGCCCAGGCAGCGAAAGCCGGCGCCAGTGACAGTATTGGTGCGATCAGAAACAAAAATCGATGTGAGTTAGTTGGCACCAGAACTTCTTTGGTCAGAAGTTTCAGTACATCAGCTATCGGTTGTAGCAAACCCGCAAAACCGACACGGTTAGGTCCTTTTCGAACCTGTATCGCGCCGATGACTTTTCGCTCTGCATAAGTCAGGTAGGCGACTGTCAGCAATAGCGGAACAATAATCAGCAGTACTTTAAGTACCGTGACAATCAGAAACAACAGGCCTTCAAAAAATCCCATGCTATTCGCCCGCCACCAGAGTTACCGGCTCGAACATACAGCCAAAGCCCGCCAGATCCATACTACCAATTGGCAACCAGGCGCAGCCTTCAGGAATGCCGTCATCCTGTTTGACTTTAATCATTACTGTGTCGCCGTTCTGCTCGGCACTGACCACTGCATTCTCAACCAGCCCGAGGCGCTGCATATCACTGCTGTGCAGAGATACAAAGTTTTGTTGTGCATCGGTAGTTTTTTGCAGAGACCTTGCGCGACGTACCAGCATGTCAGCTTTATAGGCTGGCAAATCACCACAGCGAAGCAGGCTGTTACCGTCTGCCTGCGAAGGTATCTCTATGTTGTCAGCGGTATACGAATTATCGAGCTGAATATCACGGCACAGCTCTTTTAATTCATCGCGTATACCTGTGACGCTTTCATAGTCAAAACCGTCAAGCTCGAGTTGATTACCGATCACGCGAAGAATCTTCCAGGCCGGTCGAGCTTCCCCCGGTGGCTTGGTTGTTCCATTGAACATCTGCCACGCGCCTGTTGCATTGACAAACGTTCCTGCAGTTTCAACAAAAGCAGCAGATGGCAGCACGATGTTCGCATGATCTACTGCATGACGACTCAGGTGCGTTGACATGATGATCAGTGTGCTTTCTTTGCTTACTTTGCGCGCCAGTGCCGCATTGATTTGTTCATAGCGCGGTTCGACACCCATCAGCAGTAAAACTTTGGTTTTATCACTGAGCATTTCGGCTGCATTAAAACCCGCCTGATCAACTTCCACTCCACCGGCGCTGCGATGAGGAACACAACCGGCAAGCCATGCACCAGCCGTGTTACCACCTTCCGGCAGATAACCCAATACTGCACCGGTTGCTTTGGCAATGCATGAAGCAATAGCGCGCAGGTCAGTGTAGTTCGGGTGCATGACTGACAAATTGCCAAGCAAAACTACCGCGTTATCTGACTCTTTAAGTTGCGCTGCGATCTCACGATGCGTATCAGTAACGTTTGCCTGAGCACTTACCTGGCTAATAACTTCATCATCGCAGCCACAGGCAACGGCAACCGCCAAAGTATGCAGCAGCATGTCGCGAGGGGCTGCACCGATGTTGTGCGTCGGATCAAAATTCATCTCATAAACACGTGGGTTTATGAAACTGACCTTCGCACCTTTCAAGCTTGCCTTGCGCAGACGAAGTGCTGCGAGCGGCTGTTCTTTTCGAACGTTGGAGCCAATCAGTAGTGCACCATTAACGTTTTCGAGGTCTTCCAGACTCATACCAAGCCACGGCATAACCGGGGCACGCTTTTGATCCTTGAAATCAGTTTGGGTCAGGCGATGATCAACGTTGTTGCTGCCAAGGCCGCGCATCAGCTTTTGTAACAGGTATTGCTCTTCTGTTGTGGCAGATGCGGCTGCCATTGCAAATAGTGACTTTGGTCCGAACTGATCCAGATTTTCTTTAAGTACATTGGCAGTGGCCTCAAGTGCGGTAGCCCAGTCAACAGGCTTAAGCTCGCCATCGATCCGCAGCATGGGTGTCGTCACGCGATCATCGGTGTACAAGCCTTCATAACTGAAACGATCACGATCCGAGATCCAGGTTTCGTTAATGGCTTCGTTCTCACGCGGCACAACACGGGTGACTTCATCGTTGTCTATATGTACAAAAACATTGCTGCCGACGCTGTCGTGCGGAGACACCGACGGATGCTGAGTCAGCTCCCATGAACGCGCGCTAAAACGCGACGGTTTTGCGGTTAATGCACCCACCGGACAAAGATCAATCACATTGCCTGAAAGCTCCGAGTCGACACTCTTGGCAATGTAGGTGCCGATACGCATGTTTTCACCACGCCCGGTTGCACCAAGCTCGCGAACACCGGAAATCTCTTCACCAAAACGTACACAGCGCGTGCAGTGAATGCAGCGAGTCAGCTCTGTTGAGATAAGCGGACCAATGTTTTTATCCATGACAACACGCTTGGTCTCAACATAATCTGATGAGCTGTTGCCGTAACCGAGTGCAACATCCTGCAGTTCACACTCGCCGCCCTGATCACAGATAGGACAATCGAGCGGATGGTTAATCAGTAAAAACTCCATGGTACCGGCTTGCGCACCTTTAGCCAGTTCAGAAGTAGTTTTTATGACCATGTCCGGTGCGACCGGAGTGGCACAGGCAGGTAATGGTTTAGGCGCTTTTTCCACTTCGATCAGGCACATGCGGCAATTGGCCGCAACGCTGAGTTTCTTGTGATAACAAAAGCGCGGGATGGTGATACCGGCTTCGTCTGTCACCTCGATGATCATCTGGCCTTTACGTGCTTTTAAAGGCTTGCCGTCGACCGTGATGTCTATCAGGTCTTCATCGACTTTGTCTTTTACAGGCGCATCACTCATGCGGCAGACCCTAGTTGTTCTTCGACAATACTGCGCTTGTGCTCAACGTAGTATTCAAACTCATGTCTGAAATGTCTCAACATACCCTGCACCGGCCATGCAGCAGCTTCGCCCAGCGCACAAATGGTGCGACCGGCAATCTTTGCCGCGACATCTTCGAGTTTTTCGATATCTTCCGGACGACCTTTGCCGTCGATAATACGAACCAGCATGCGATACAACCAGCCAGTACCTTCGCGACACGGAGTACACTGCCCGCAGGACTCTGAATAGTAAAAGCGCGATATTCTGCACAGCGCCTTTACCATGTCTGTTGTTTCATCCATTGAAATCACCGCACCGGAACCGAGCATCGAACCCGACTTGGCAATCGCATCATAGTCCATGTTAGTTGCAAGCATCACATCACCCGGCAGTACCGGCATTGATGATCCACCCGGAATAACGGCCTTGAGTTTTCTGCCGCCGCGAACGCCACCGGCAAGTTCAAGTAACTCACTGAACGGTGTACCGAGGCAGATTTCAAAGTTGCCGGGGTTATTAACGTGGCCCGACATGGAAAAACATTTTTGTCCGCCGGAGTTTTCAACACCAAGATCCATAAACCACTGCGCGCCGTTTCTGATGATAGAAGGCGTTGAGGCAATAGACTCGGTATTGTTAATAGTGGTCGGCTGGCCATACAAACCAAAGTTTGCAGGAAACGGTGGCTTGAAACGCGGCTGACCTTTTTTGCCTTCCAGTGATTCAAGCAAGGCGGTCTCTTCGCCACAGATATAAGCACCGGCACCCAGTGTGCCGTAAAGATCAACAGAGACGTCTGTGTCGAGAATGTTTTTCCCTATCAATCCGTGATCATAGGCTTCTTTGAGGGCCGCCTGAAATCGCTTGTACGGCTCATCCATCCACTCACCGCGCATGTAGTTATAACCGACCGTCGCACCGATGGCATAGCAACCGATCAACATACCTTCGACCAGTGAATGCGGATTGAAGCGATGGATATCGCGGTCTTTGCAGGTACCGGGTTCTGATTCATCACTGTTGACAACCAGATAGTTCTGACCACCCTCGGCGGGCTTTGGCATAAAGCTCCACTTAAGTCCCGTTGGGAAGCCTGCACCACCGCGTCCACGCAGACCGGAGGCTTTAACTTCGGCGACTACATCTTCCGGTGACATTTTCTCTTTAAGTATTTTATTCCACGCTTCATAACCACCAACCTTGAGATAGTTCTCATAGGTCCATGGCTGATCAAACTTCAGCGTGGTGTAGACAACCTGATTCTGCTCTTTACTCACAAGGCTTACTCCAGTGAGTCCAGAATCTTATCAACCTTCTCAGGCGTAAGACTCATGTGATAAACGTGATCCACTTGCATCATCGGGCCACCGTCACAGCCGGCAAGACATTCTTCCTCTACCTTGAGAAAGATTTTTCCATCCGCTGTACTCTGTCCGAGTTTGATGCCGTATTTCTTTTCAACGTGATTAACAATGGTGTCGCTGCCCATCAACATACAACTGATGTTGGTGCAGATTGCCACACAGTGACGACCAACAGGCTCTGTCTCATACATTGAGTAGAAAGAGGCAACTTCATAGACCGCAATCTTTGACATCTCGAGCTTTTCGGCAACTGCATCCATCAGCTCAACAGTGAGATAGCCATCGTTTTGATGTTGGCACGCACGCAATGCCGCAAGTACTGCAGACTGCTTTTGATCTTCAGGGTAGCGTGTCAGCCATTCATCGATTTCTTCAATCGAGTGACTGTCGAGCTCGGTAGATTTTGAATTAGTCGAGTTAGCGCTCATCTGTCTACCTCTCCGAATACGATGTCCTGGGTTCCGATAATTGCAACTACATCGGACAACATGTGGCCCTGTGCCATCTCGTTCATGGCTGCCATATGGTAAAAGCCAGGCGCACGAATTTTTAATCGATAAGGCTTGTTGGCTCCGTCTGAAATCAGATACGCACCGAACTCGCCTTTGGGTGCTTCGACCGCGGCATAGGATTCACCTTCCGGCAAACAGAAACCTTCAGTGAATAACTTGAAGTGGTGAATCAGTGATTCCATATCGCCTTTCATTTCTGCACGACGAGGCGGGGCAATCTTGTGATCTTCTGTCAGTACCGGACCCGGGTTGCTGCGTAGCCAGGTAATGCACTGTTTAATAATTTCATTTGACTGGCGCATCTCTTCCATGCGAACCAGATAGCGGTCGTAGCAGTCACCCTCGACGCCGACCGGTATATCGAATTTCATACGATCGTAAACATCGTACGGCTGCTTTCTGCGAAGGTCCCACTCGATACCGGAGCCACGCAACATCGGACCGGTAAAACCAAGCTGCAGTGCTCGTTCAGGACTGACAACACCAATGCCGACAAGTCGCTGCTTCCAGATACGGTTATCAGTTAACAGTGTCTCGTATTCATCAACGCAGCCGGGAAATCTATTGGTGAAGTCTTCTATGAAGTCGAGCATTGAGCCTTGTCTGGCATCATTGAGTTTGACAACATCGTTCTTGCTGCGAAAACGTGAAGTCTCATACTGCGGCATGGTGTCCGGCAGATCGCGAGCTACTCCACCCGGTCGATAGTAGGTCGCGTGGAGTCGCGCACCTGATACTGCTTCATAGCAGTCCATCAAATCTTCACGTTCACGAAACGCATACAGAAACATAGACATCGCACCAACATCGAGGCCGTGCGCACCAATCCACATCAGGTGATTCAATATACGGGTTATCTCATCGAACATAACGCGGATGTACTGCGCCCGTTCGGGCACTTCCAGACCAAGCAGGTTTTCAATTGCCATCACATAACCGTGCTCGCTACACATCATGGATACATAGTCGAGACGATCCATATAACCGATGCTCTGGTTATAGGGTTTGCTTTCAGCTAATTTTTCGGTACCGCGGTGCAACAGTCCGACATGCGGATCTGCACGGTCGATGACCTCACCATCCATCTCAAGTACAAGGCGCAATACACCGTGCGCTGCAGGATGCTGTGGCCCGAAGTTAAGCGTGTAGTTTCTTATCTCAGGCATTGTCCTGCCCTTCCTGCGCTACAGAGTCGTCAGTTGATCTGCGCACGGTATTACGAATTACTCGTGGTACAAGTACACGCGGCTCAATAGAAACCGGTTCGTAGATGACACGCTTTTTCTTTGGGTCATAACGCATCTCGACGTTACCGATCAATGGAAAATCTTTACGGAACGGATGACCGACAAAACCATAGTCAGTTAACAGACGACGCAGATCGGTGTGCCCGTCATAGTGAATACCCAACAGGTCAAATGACTCACGCTCCGCCCACTCGGCAGAAGACCATACAGACGTGACTGACGGTACAACCGGAAACTCGTTATCTTTGGCAAATACCTTGATACGTGCGCGAACATTATGCTTTATAGACAACAGCTGATAGACCGACGCAAAACGCGGCGTATCGCTTTCATAGGCAGGCGCCTCGTCACCAAAACTCATGCGTCCTACAGAAGAAGCTGAAGAAACACCTCGGCTGAAACCACTGCCGCCTGTCTCCCACTCAGCCTGACCGTAGGCAAGATAATCAACACCACAGACATCGATCAATTGTTCAAACGAAGTGGCCGGGTTATCACGTAACTCAAGTGCTGCAGCAAGAAAGTTATCAGCATCTACTTCAAACGACAGTTCATCGTTTACAACTTCAATTTTTGACACACCGGCAATTCCTGCAGCACTGATTACAGCAGACAGTTCCTGTGCGTTTTTCTGATGTGTTTTTTTCAAAATAACGTTTCGATTATTTATGTGGGCCGGCCGCTGACAAAGCGGCGCTATGCTCGCGTGATAACGTTTGGTCGACGGATCTTGTTCTGCAGCTGGATAATACCGTACAGCAGAGCCTCTGCCGTTGGCGGACAACCGGGTACATAGACGTCTACCGGTACTATACGGTCACAACCACGAACGACTGCGTAGCTATAGTGATAGTAGCCACCGCCATTTGCGCAAGAGCCCATAGAGATTACCCATTTCGGTTCCGGCATCTGGTCGTAGACTTTTCTGAGTGCAGGTGCCATTTTGTTGACCAATGTACCTGCCACAATCATTACATCGGACTGACGCGGACTGGGCCGAAAAACAATGCCGAAACGATCGAGGTCGTAGCGTGCAGCACCTGCATGCATCATCTCGACAGCACAGCAGGCAAGGCCGAAAGTCATCGGCCACATGGAACCGGTACGCGCCCAGTTAACCAGCTTATCGGTGGAGGTGGTGATAAAGCCTTTATCAAGAACCGCTTCTATTCCCATTCCAGCGCTCCTTTTTTCCACTCATAGATGAAACCAACGAGCAAAATCCCGAGAAAAATACCCATCGCAACAAACGCCTCCACGCCGATGGTGTCGAGTACCACTGCCCAGGGAAACAGAAACGCGATTTCAAGATCAAAAATGATAAACAGGATTGCCACCAGGTAGTAGCGTACGTCGAACTTCATACGTGAATCTTCGAATGCTTCAAAACCGCACTCGTAAGGTGAATTTTTTTCGGTATTGGGCTCGGTGGGACCGATAAGCGTACCGAGCAGCAGCAATACTGCCCCGAATACAAGGGCAACAATAATAAAAACGAGGATCGGAAAATAGTTGGCTAGCATTATGTACCGGGTGGCCTTAAACGAGCGTTAGCTCTTGTGTATATGTATATACCAGATTGGTGCCGACGCCCGGACTCGAACCGGGACGACTTGCGCCACTACCCCCTCAAGATAGCGTGTCTACCAATTCCACCACGTCGGCAAGTTAAAACGATCCCTACTATTTTAAACTACATTCGAGTAAAGATTAGTAATTATTTGGGTTTGTCATCTACTCGGATTGAGGAACAGCGGGAACATCATCGGAATCGGTAGTGATTTCTACAGCAGGTGCAGCCGGCACATCACTATCAGTTGATGTGGTGTCGTCTGCCGGCGCCGGCGTTGGAACGTCCTCCTGCTGAGTGGGCACATCAACGTCGTCGATAACACTGCCCAACCCTGCCGAGTTACGTTGCGATGCGAGGAAAAACAGCAACATACTGGTAGCAAAAAATGCCAGCGCGAAGATCGTGGTCATTCTGGTCAGGAACGACCCCGAGCCTTTTGATCCGAATACCGTGGCTGACGCACCACTGCCAAAAGCAGCACCGGCATCGGCACCTTTACCATGTTGTATCAGCACCAGACCGATAACACCTATGGCAAGAAACACATGAATGACAAGAGCGATAGTTTGCAACATTAAAAACTGATCCGTCTGGACGTTTAAACCTGAGCCGCTGCCGCCTGGCAGATAGCAAGAAAGTCGGCACTTTTAAGCGCAGCACCGCCAATAAGACCGCCGTCGATATCCGGCTTGCCGATCAATTCGGCAGCGTTACCCGGATTGACGCTGCCGCCGTAGAGTATACGCAGTGTCTGAGCCGTTTGCTGGTCACGTGCTGCGATAAATTTTCGAATACCTGCATGTACGTCTTGCGCCTGTTCAGGCGTTGCCGTCTTGCCGGTGCCAATAGCCCATACAGGCTCATAGGCAACGACTGCCGCAGCAAAACCGTTATCGCCGCAGGTATCAAATACAGGCTGCAGCTGTGATTCAACCACTGCCATGGTGTTACCTGCTTCACGATCCTCAAGCGTTTCACCAACACAGAAAATCGGTGTCAGGCCAGCCGCTACAACCGCCTTGTGGCGTGTAGCGCAGGATTCGTTGCTATCGCCAAACAGGCTGCGCCGTTCGGAGTGACCGATAATCACATACTCGCACCCAAACTCGGCAAGCATGCTGGAAGAAACTTCACCCGTGAAAGCACCGCTCTCCTCGGCACAGGCATTCTGCGCACCGAGTTTAACGGTTGTATCTTTAAGCGCTGCAGATACATCAGCGAAGTGGACACTGACCGGGCAAACCACTACGTCAACACCGGCCACAGTCACAGAGGCAACTTCACGCGCAAGCGCTACCGCACTCTCGCGAGAGCCGTTAAGCTTCCAGTTGCCAGCAACCATTGGCGTACGCATGATCAGATATTCCGGAGTGGTTTGTTAATGTCTGTCGGGGCTGACGATAAAAACCGTTAGCCAAAGCCGCGCAAGAGTACCGCGCGACCCGCTAAAATGCAATTAACCAAAGAATAAACACCGATTGTAGCCGCTGAGCCACGATTTGCGCAGATTTTTACACTTGTTGCCAGCGTCAAAACGTATTCGCAGCAGTGCAGGTTCCGCCGAGCAGATTAGCCCAGTTCGCGACCGACTGCCTCAGCAACCCGGTTACAGATTTTTTCCACATCGTTCGCAACCCTTCCCTCTACCATCACCCGAACCACAGGCTCGGTACCGGAAGGTCGCAACAATACCCGACCCGAATCACCCAATTCGGCTTCGGCAGCCGCAACTGCCTTCTGAACTTCAGCGTTGTCATTCAGGGCTTCACGATGACTCAACGGCACATTGACCAACACTTGCGGATAACGTGTCATACCGGCACGCAAACTTGCCAGCGGCTCACCTGATTCCTGAATGTAGGCAAGTATTTGTAATGCGGCAACCAGGCCGTCGCCGGTAGTGGTGCGATCAAGACAGATAATATGACCCGAGGATTCACCGCCCAGCATCCAGTCGCGATTGCGCAGTTCTTCAAGCACGTAGCGATCACCCACCTTGGCACGAACGAACTCAACACCCAGTTCGCTCAAGGCGTGCTCCAGACCGAGATTACTCATAAGCGTTCCGGCAACACCCGGCACTTTCTCGCCACTATCAAGCCGCGATTTAACCAGCACGTACAGCAGCTCATCACCATCGACAACTTCACCACGGTGATCGATCATGATCAGCCTGTCAGCATCTCCGTCCAATGCCACACCAATATCAGCACGTTCCATTAAAACGTGTGCACGAAGCAAGTCCGGAGATGTCGCACCGCAGTCACGATTAATGTTCAGACCATCAGGCTCTGCACCAACGGCAATGACATCTGCGCCCAGCTCTTCAAAGACACCTTTGGCAATATGGTAGGCCGCACCATTGGCGGAGTCGACCACTATTTTCATACCATCAAGTCTTACCCCGGAAGGGAAAGTACTTTTACAAAATTCGATATATCGCCCCGGCGCGTCATCAATGCGCTGTGCACGTCCAAGGTCAGCAGAGTCGACGGTCTCGATGTCATGCGACATCATCGCTTCGATTTCCGCTTCCATTGAATCAGGCAGTTTGGTGCCTTCAGCGGAAAAGAATTTAACCCCGTTGTCGTAGTAGGGGTTGTGCGATGCGCTGATCACGATACCGGCCGCAGCGCGAAAAGTTCGTGTCAGATAAGCCACAGCAGGTGTTGGCATCGGACCCAGCAGTCGAAGGTTAATTCCAGCCGATGACAAGCCGGCTTCAAGTGCTGACTCAAACAGATAACCTGATACCCGGGTATCTTTGCCGATAAGCACGTCGCGATTGCCTTCTTTCGAAAGCACCTTACCCGCAGCCCAGCCAAGCTTCATCACGGTAGCCGCTGTCATCGGCTCAACACCAACCCGACCGCGCATACCATCTGTACCGAAATACTTTTTTGCCATTATTATTTGCCTGGGAGTTAAATCGGAAGAAACCTGGGCCAACGGAGCATTGAATCTGAAATGCTCACGCCATGCGACGCCCTGTCAATCGTCCGTGCCGGACGACAGAGTATAGATCACTCGCAAAAAAAAGGCCGCAAGCGCGGCCTAATATCACAAGAGACTTTTAGCTCGCCGGATCAGGATCCGGGTCGGGGACTGTCGGCGGTGGTGTCGTTGCCTCATCAGACGTAACGTCGGAATCTACCTTAACAGCAGACCCGTTTTGCGGTCCGCCACCGCCCTTACCTTCGTCGGTCCAGTCTTTTGGCGGATCCGGAATTTTGCCCTCCATTATAGAGTCAATCTGGCCGACGTCTATCGTTTCGTATTTCATCAATGCATCGGCCATCATGTGCAGCTTATCCAGATGGGTACGAAGAATATCTTCGGCGCGCTGATAATTTCGATCAATGATCGTCCGAACTTCAACATCAATAGACTCTTTGGTGGAGCCTGAAATCTGTGTTGGCTGAGATTGTCCGCGACCCAGAAATACCTCGCCCTCTTCTTCGCTGTAGGCGAGCGGGCCAAGGTTGTCAGACAAACCCCATTTGGTCACCATGTTGCGGGCAAGCTCGGTGGCTCGCTCGATATCACTGGATGCACCCGTGGTGACCTTGTCTTCACCAAAAATAATTTCCTCGGCAACGCGGCCACCATACAGCGATGAAATCTGGCTTTCGAGCCCAAGCTTGCTGTTACTGTAGCGATCCTGCTCAGGCAGAAACATCGTTACCCCGAGGGCTCGCCCGCGCGGGATGATAGTGACCTTGTAGACCGGATCATGGTCAGGCACCAGTCGTCCAACAATCGCGTGTCCGGCTTCATGGAATGCAGTGAGTTTTTTCTCATCTTCACTCATGACCATCGATTTGCGCTCGGCGCCCATCATAATTTTGTCTTTGGCACGCTCAAACTCAGCCATCTCAACCAGCTTTTTGTCATTGCGCGCTGCAAATAATGCCGCTTCGTTTACCAGGTTTTCAAGGTCTGCACCGGAAAAACCGGGCGTACCACGGGCAATCAAATCGGGCCGTACATCATCGCCGACCGGCACTTTATTCATGTGCACCTGAAGAATCTGCTCACGTCCACGTACATCCGGCAGTGGCACAACCACTTGTCTGTCAAATCGACCCGGTCTTAACAATGCCGGGTCAAGTACGTCAGGGCGGTTGGTGGCAGCGATAATAATGATGCCTTCGTTGCCCTCGAAACCATCCATCTCAACGAGCAGTTGATTTAATGTTTGCTCACGTTCGTCGTGACCACCACCCAGGCCGGCACCACGGTGTCTGCCGACGGCGTCGATTTCATCGATGAAGATAATGCACGGCGCATGTTTTTTGGCCTGCTCAAACATGTCTCGCACGCGAGAGGCACCGACACCTACAAACATCTCGACGAAATCGGAACCTGAAATGGTAAAGAAAGGCACTTTCGCTTCGCCGGCGATTGCTTTGGCCAGCAGTGTTTTACCGGTACCGGGCGAGCCCACCAGCAGCACACCGCGAGGTATTTTGCCACCGAGCTTCTGGAACTTACCGGGATCACGCAGGAACTCCACCAGTTCCGAGACTTCGTTTTTGGCTTCTTCGACGCCTGCGACATCATCAAACGTTATTTTGATTTGATCTTCGCCCAGCAGACGCGCCTTGCTCTTGCCAAAAGACATCGCGCCACGACCACCGCCGCCACCCTGCATCTGGCGCAGGAAGTAAATCCAGATTCCGACGAAAATCAGAAACGGAAAAGTATTAAGAAATAATTGCGCGAAGAAATTTGTATCTTCCGGCGGTTTAGCGTCAATTTGAACGCCGGCATCCAGCAAATCACCAATCAGCGCCCGGTTGTCTGTCTCCGGGCTGTAGGTGCTGTAGATACTGCTATCAGCCCTTTGGTAGATGATATCCCTGCCGGAAATCGTCGCGCGATCTACCCCGCCGGACCGGACGTCGCTGATGAAGTCAGAATACGCAATAGTATTAGTAGCGTTGGACTGCCCGCCGATGTTGTTAAATACCACCATGAGGATGACCGCAATCACCACCCATAACATCACGTTCTTAATAAGATCGTTCAAGTCCAAACGCCTCGTTTTGCCACCGGACTGTTGTGCCGATGATCAGTAAATTTGATTCTTACACTATGTAGTATAACTCAAGATCCGCTACTTTCTGGATTTCGCCAAAATGTACACTTCTCTGCTTCTCGCACGCGACGCCTCAGGCTTTCTGGATTTCACCGTTTTGAAGGTCGCTCTGACGTCCCGAAGGTACTCTTCAAACCCGGCTCCCTGAAAGGCCTTTACCAGCAGACTGCCGCCAGGTGCCAGAAGTTCCTTACACATATCCAGTGCCAATTCAGCCAAATACATGGCACGCGGCTGATCTACCGCCACTTGTCCTGAGAAATTGGGGGCCATGTCTGATAAAACAAGGTCAACTTCCTTTCCATCCAGAGCCTGTCTAATTTGTTCGAGCGTGCTTTCCTCGGTGAAATCACCCTGTAAAATCGTGGCACCGGGCACCGCATCCATCGCCAGTATATCGACTGCAACCAGTGACCCTGTTGGTGAGAGCTTCTCGGCGACGTATTGCGACCACCCCCCGGGGGCAGCACCCAGCTCGAGAACCGACATGTTTTTTGTGATCAGATCATCACGTTTGTCGATTTCTGCCAACTTGTAGACGGCTCGGGAGCGATACGACTCAAGTCGCGATTTGCGAACAAAATCATCTTTGTGGTGCTCATTCAACCATCGTTTACTGCTTTTACTGCGACTCACTTGACCGGTTCCATGTAAACTGCCGCTGTTATACGCAAGCCAGATGCGCCAGCCGGCGTAATTAAATTAGACACAATGCCCATTCCACCGACCCAGATATGACACCCAACAATAAACACATTCGTTATCTAAAGACCCTTTGTCACTCGTTGTCTCCCGTTGTTCGGATTGGCCAGAAAGGCATTACCGAACCTGTAGAAGCAGAGCTTGAAATCGCTATTGCACACCACGAGCTGATAAAAATCAAAGTCGCCGGTGACAGAGACGAGCGTAAAAAGATAATCAGCCAACTCGCCCTGAAGAGCAATTCACACGTAATACAACAGGTCGGACAAATAGCAGTGCTTTTCAGACGCAATCACGAGAAGCCTGTTATTGAATTTCCATCGTCAATTAAAGCTGCTGCAAAGAACACCAATAAGCAGGTTTAGTACTGTGTCATTAAATGCGATGTATCTGCAGGCTTTGATCAATCTAATTGTTAGTCACTACATTAAACATAACTAACCTTCTCAATCTCATACTCACGCATACCAGCCGGCGCATTAAAATTTACTTCATCACCTTCGCGCTTACCGATAATTGCACGCGCCAGCGGTGAGCTGAAACTTATCAAACCCTTCTTAATGTCAGCCTCGTCATCACCGACAATTTTATAAGTAACCGACTCATCGGATTCCAGATCGAGTAACTGCACTGTGGTGCCGAAAATAACTTTGCCGTCGTCATTCATCTGAGTGATATCGATAATCTGTGCGTGAGACAATTTACTTTCAATCTCTTTAATGCGCCCTTCGATAAAACTCTGTTGCTCACGCGCCGCGTGATATTCGGCGTTCTCTTTAAGATCACCATGCTCGCGAGCTTCTGCAATTGCCTGAATAACCGCAGGTCGTCGAACAGACTTGAGTTCCTGGAGTTCCGTTCTCAGGGTTTCTGCACCCTCCGCGGTCAGTGGAACCTTGCTCATGCGATTTCCTCGTGTATTTCCCGTAGGCTGAATATATTTTTAACAGCATCTTCCTTGAGTGCCGCGGTAATCGCAGCGCCTGCAGCCAATGTGGTGGCATAAGCGACTTTCTGGTTTAACGCCTCGCGCCGGATCAAAAAGGAGTCCGCTATAGTCCGTGGACCATCAGTGGTATTGATTATCAAGGATATCTCATTATTTTTGATCATATCAACGATGTGTGGACGCCCCTGCTTAACCTTGTTGACCGCTGTACAGGGTATACCCGCCTCGGCAATCTTACTTTGTGTACCTTCGGTCGCAATCAGAGAAAAGCCTGCTTCATGTATCGTCCTGGCAATCTCAACAACGCGCGGTTTGTCGGCATCACGCACACTGAAAAACGCACAGCCACTGACAGGCAGCTGCATGCCGGCGGCGAGCGAGCTTTTGGCAAACGCTTCGGCAAAATTATAGCCGCTGCCCATTACTTCACCGGTTGATTTCATCTCGGGCCCGAGCAGTGGATCTACTCCCTGAAACTTCAAAAACGGAAATACCGATTCTTTGACTGCATAATATTTTGATCGAACAGATTTATCGCAGCCCTGCTCGGCAAGTGACTTGCCCACCATACAACGCGCTGCGATGCGAGCCAGTGGTACGCCAGTGGCCTTGGAGACAAAAGGCACTGTTCTGGAAGCGCGCGGATTAACTTCGATAATATAGATATCGTCACCCTGTATTGCAAACTGCGCGTTACATAACCCGATCACGCCGAGCTCAAGTACCAGACTTTTCATCTGTGATTCAAGTTCCGCCTGTATTTTTGGCGACAAACTATAAGGTGGCAGCGCACAACTTGAATCTCCCGAGTGCACACCGGCCTGCTCTATATGCTCCATGATGCCGCCAATAAAAACATCTTTACCGTCACTGATGGCATCAATGTCTACTTCTGTTGCATTATCGAGGAAGCGATCCAGCAATAAAGGAGCATCAACAGACACAGTATTGTTCTGCCCCATGTAGCGCTGCAGTTCTTCGGTGGAAAAAACAATTTCCATCGCTCTGCCACCCAGAACATAGGAAGGCCTGACCACTAATGGAAAGCCGATCTGTTCAGCAGATTCAATTGCCTCAGTCAGATTTGTCGCTGTTTTGTTAGGTGGTTGCTTAACGCCGACCTTATCCACCAGTTGCTTAAAGTGTTCACGGTCTTCAGCGTGGTCAATTGCTTCCGGTGAGGTGCCGATAATCGGCGCACCACAGGCCTTAAGTTGATTGGCAAGATTAAGTGGCGTCTGACCACCGTATTGCACAATCACACCACCGGGGTTTTCTTTGTGCAAAACTTCCATAACATCTTCAAGCGTTAACGGCTCGAAGTACAATCGATCAGACATGTCATAGTCTGTTGAGACAGTTTCAGGATTGCAGTTAATCATGATGGTTTCATAGCCTGCATCACGCAATGACAAGGCCGCATGCACACAACAGTAGTCGAACTCAATACCCTGACCTATACGATTTGGCCCGCCACCGAGGATAACAATTTTCTCCTTATTGTTCGGCGCTGCCTCACACTCTTCATCATAGGTTGAATACATATAGGCGGTGTTCGCCTCAAACTCGGCAGCACAGGTATCGACTCTCTTGTATACCGGTCTTATTTCGAGATTGTGTCTCTGTTCTCTTACTGCAGTTTCTGTAACACCGATTATCTTCGCCAGACGCTTATCGGAAAAACCCTGGCGTTTGAGCCGTCGCAGGTCTGATGCCGTGAGTTGTTCAAGTGTCTTGTCGTGCAGCTCATTTTCACTGTTTATAAGATCTTCAATCTGTGCCAGAAACCAGGGATCAATTTTGCACAACTGATGAACTTCTTCTAATGAATAACCCTGCCTGAAAGCATCTGCTACATACCAGATGCGTTTGTCTCCCGGTTGAGTCAACTGCATTTCAAGCTCGGCACGTATCTCATCTGCATCGGTTGCAGCCAATATTTCATCAAACCCGCAAACGCCGGTCTCAAGACCACGCAACGCCTTTTGCAATGATTCCTGTTGATTGCGTCCTATGGCCATCACCTCACCCACTGATTTCATCTGTGTGGTCAGCAGCGGATCAGCGCTTGGGAATTTTTCAAATGTGAAGCGCGGAATTTTAGTCACAACGTAATCAATAGAGGGCTCAAACGATGCCGGAGTCGCACCACCAGTGATATCGTTACTCAATTCGTCAAGTGTATAACCAACGGCAAGCTTGGCTGCAACTCGTGCAATAGGAAAGCCGGTGGCTTTGGACGCCAGTGCCGATGAACGCGAAACCCTGGGATTCATTTCAATCACTATTAAGCGACCATTTTCAGGGTTGACCGCGAACTGCACGTTGGACCCGCCGGTATCGACACCTATCTTTCGCAACACATCAATCGATGCATTACGCATAATCTGTAATTCTTTGTCGGTCAGTGTCTGTGCAGGTGCGACCGTAATTGAATCACCGGTGTGCACTCCCATTGGATCAATATTTTCTATTGAACAAACAATAATGCAGTTGTCTGAGGAATCGCGCACGACTTCCATTTCAAATTCTTTCCAGCCAAGTACAGACTCTTCCAGAAGAATTTCAGTAGTACGCGACAGATCAAGCCCGCGCTTGCAGATCTCGGTAAATTCATCTCGGTTATAGGCAATACCACCACCGCTGCCACCCATGGTGAATGACGGGCGGATAATGGTTGGAAAACCGATATCTTCAAGCCCTGCATAGGCTTCTTCAAGAGAATGGGCTATGCGCGCTTCTGGTGTTGCCAGACCGATCTCTGTCATGGCGTTACGAAACTTGTCACGATCTTCGGCGAGGTCAATGGCTTCAGGACTGGCACCGATCAGTTCAACGCCGTACTTATCGAGTACGCCTTCATGAAACAGATCAAGCGCGCAGTTGAGGCCGGTCTGTCCACCCATGGTCGGAAGAATTGCATCAGGCTTTTCACGCGCTATGATTTTCTCAACCACGCGCCAGTCAACCGGCTCTATATAAACCACGTCTGCAGTGGCCGGGTCCGTCATAATGGTTGCGGGATTGGAATTAACCAGTATCACCCGATAACCTTCCTCGCGAAGCGCTTTACAGGCTTGCGCGCCGGAGTAATCAAATTCGCACGCCTGCCCTATGACAATAGGACCGGCACCGATAATCAATATACTTTTTAAATCACTACGACGAGGCATGCTGTTTCATCAGTTCGGTGAATTCAGAAAAAAGATGACCCACATCATGTGGTCCGGGGCTCGCTTCCGGATGTCCCTGAAAGCTGAATGCAGGGGTATCGGTGCGTCGTATGCCTTGCAAGGTGTTGTCAAACAACGAACGATGAGTCGCTTCGAGGTTGTCGGGCAGTGAGTTTTCATCGACTGCAAAACCATGATTCTGACTTGTGATCATGACCCGACCGGTGGCGATATCAAGCACCGGATGATTTGCACCGTGATGGCCAAACTTCATTTTCATGGTTTGCGCACCACTTGCAAGCGCCAGCAACTGATGCCCCAGACAAATGCCGAACACAGGCACTTTGTGTTGCAAAATTTCAGAGATTGAAGCGATGGCGTAGTCACAAGGTTCCGGATCACCGGGACCGTTGGAGAGAAAAACGCCATCCGGCTGCATTGCCAGTACTTCAGACGCGGGCGTAGTTGCAGGTACTACGGTAACGCTGCATCCGTTATCGGTCAGTAACCTTAAAATATTTTTCTTAACACCGTAGTCAAATGCGATGACTTTCCATGGCCTGTTAGTATTTTTGTCGCCAGGTGTAGCGTAGCTTTGCTGTCCGAGTTGCCAGGTGCCCTCGTGCCATGCATAAGGATTTTCTACGGTTACCTCTTTCGCGAGATCGAGCCCGAGCAATCCACCAAATTCACGGGCTTTAGCAATCGCAGTTTCCGCACTCGGGTTGGCTGTGGCATCAATGCAACCCGACTGAGCGCCATTAGTGCGCAGATTGCGAGTCAGTTTGCGGGTGTCGATATCAGCGATGGCGGCAATATGGTTGGCTTTTAAATAGCCGTCCAGCGATAGCTCACTGCGAAAGTTGCTATGCAACAACGGCAAATCCCTGATAACCAGCCCCGCCGCGTGAACAGCATCTGACTCGCAGTCTTCCGTATTCACACCGGTATTACCAATGTGCGGATAGGTAAGAGTGACAATCTGCCTTGAGTAAGACGGATCTGTAAGAATTTCCTGGTAGCCGGTCATCGCGGTATTGAAAACAACTTCACCAATACCTAGGCACTCTGCACCAATAGCGCTGCCGTGAAACACTGTTCCGTCGGCGAGCGCGAGTATTGCGTCTCTACGCAAGGGCTTTTCTCGATATCAAAGGGATGCGGAATGACCGAATTCCGGTCATCATTTAAACTATTTTACTGAATCACAAATCAACTGTCTAACTGGAAAAACTGTTTACACCAACAAACTACGGCACTTGTGAGCCAGGTGGCAGCTTCGGCAATAATCTTTAACAGTCGTGGCCGACACAGCAAGCCGGGAACACTCTGGTTCAGTGAGACCGACGTTATATTTCTAAACACCTCAACCCAGGGCGGTTCAGTTGCGAGGCTCATTCCAGTTACCAAACAGATTAACTCGCCCACCGCCTTGCAGCGCAGGTCTTATGTGTACGACAATTGCTTGATTCGGAGGTTCTGGCGTTGCCTGCAGATCTGCCGGCACATAATAATTCAAGGTAAATCCTCTGACCTCCTCCAACCGTCGCACAGTCGTTGCTGCCTGTTCAGCGATCACCGTTTTCGGTCTCGCCTTTGGCATGACCTACCCGCTGCTTTCATTGTTGCTCGAAGAGCGCGGTGTCAGCGCAGACGTCATCGGTCTGAACAGCGCTATGATGCCCGTCGGCATATTGCTCTTCTCGCCATTTATTCCACACTTTGCAAAAAAAATCGGCGCTAAACGACTGGCAACACTGGCAGCAGTCGTCACAGGCATACTAATACTTTGCTACAAGGCGTTCGACAATATTAATGCATGGTTTCTTATCAGGCTGCTGCAAGGCATGTCGATCTCAACGCTTTTTGTCCTCAGTGAAGCCTGGATAGTCGGCTCATCACCAACAAAGCACCGCGGCAAGATAGTCGCCATATACGCAAGTACACTGTCGCTTAGTTTCGGCGCAGGGCCGGCCCTGATCGGCTGGATCGGCACAGCGGGCTGGCTGCCTTTTCTTATCGGTGCGGCCTGTATAGTTGCCGGCGCTGTACCGATTGCCCTGATTCGCGAAGTTAATGAGGAAGTGGAAGAAACCGGCAAATCCGGCATTTTGTCTTTTCTGCCAAAGGCGCCAATGCTTATAGCCGCCGTTGCAGGGTTTTCTGTATTCGATGCGGCAACCTTATCGCTACTACCGGTTTATGGTGTAGAGAACGGATTGACGCAGAGCACCGCAGCCTTCGCACTGACCGCACTGATTATCGGTAACGTCTTTCTGCAGTATCCAATCGGCTGGCTGGGTGACAAGTACGACGCCAGAACCATACTCACCGCCTGCGCCGCAATCACTGCTGTCCTGACGCTCGCCGTACCATGGGTTATTACAAGCTGGGTGCTATGGCCACTGCTTGTGATCGCAGGTGCAACAGGCTACGGCGTTTATACTTTATCGCTGAAATCACTGGGCGACCGTTTCAGCGGTCAGGAACTCATCAACGGCACCGCCGCATTTGGCGTCATGTGGGGTCTGGGAGCAATACTGGGGTCTATTGGCGGAGGCTGGTCGATGATCGTCTCATCAGCCTACGGCCTGCCTGTCGCTCTGGCTGCCGTGTACGGTTTACTGGTAGTGGGACTGATACTGCGTAAACCTGCCAGCTAGCCAGCTGCAGGTCACGCTTTAAAACGAACTACGGCTACGGAGTGCCTAGCCTGCATTATTCACAAGGCGACCGACTAATTTTAGTTTCTGCCTATAAACATAGAGTTTGGTAGTCTTCTGGCATTGTTTTCTATTTTACATACTGTCTATTCGACACCAGAAGCCATTATCGCGTCACATCTCACCCGATCCCCCTCGGCGCGTGGCAAGCCACGCTTCTCAGGCGATCGGGCGACCTGTTTAGCGATAACGACTCTGGGTGCCGAATCCTCATGAATAATGCAGG